>JBJXHA010000221.1:0-3694 GCA_046160275.1 Bacteroidia bacterium
CTTTAAATCCTGCAATTCCCCCACAATTCGCTTTATTTTCCCCTTTTTCATTGTAAATTTGCACCATGTTATCGGGGCAAGTAAAACAAGAAGTGTAACCATAATAGCTTTGTCCTTGTGCTACAAAGTGTTGTATGCGAATCGAGGAATTTTCATCAGCTTGTTTTACTTTTTGCGCCAAAAAATCGGGCATTTTCCACGTTTGCGAACTGCTCATAGTGCTAGTGCTAGAACTGCTTGTGCTAGTTTGGGTAGAAGTTTTGGTTTCTACCTTTTGCGTTTGACTGGTTTTTTGTGTGGTTTTGCAAGCCCAAAAACATGTTAATACGCTCATTATCAATAAATATCTATTCATATATTCGTGTTAAGAGATGAGTAGGTAAAATAAGAAAAAGAAAAGAGAAGCACCAAATTATCTTTTCTCTAATTGCATATTTTTTTTTTCAAGAAAATATGCTTTGTTTTGCGGCTGCATTTTTTGTAAGTACCGCATAAAAAGCAATCCTTTATTTACTCACATTCTCTAATTTACATATCGCATTATGTTACAGTCTTTTCGAAATACGTGGAAAGCGGCTCGCTACTTGGTAACAGGTAAAATTGACCCCAATGAGCTTTATATTGTTCTGGGTTCTCTCATAAAAGATGAACGAACAGGTATTCCGTTGGTGAATATGGGGTATTGGAAAGAGATTAAAAATTATAAACATATTGACCTTTCGCTTTCTAATGAAAAAATGTTTCAATTAGTGGCAGATGGTGCGCAAATCTCTGAAAATGACGAAGTTGTGCTAGATGTAGGGTGTGGTTATTCTAGCAATATGATTTTCTGTGCGCAAAAATATAAGGCAAAAAAATACCTTGGACTAAATTTGGCTTTGGAGCAAATTGCAGTCGGCAATCAATTCATTGAAAAATTTAACCTAAAAGATAAAGTTGCGATTCAATATGGCTCGGCATTAGATATGCCTTTTGAGGCAGAAAGTATTGATAAAATGGTGTCGGTGGAAGCGGCTTTTCATTTTCCGCCACGAGATGCTTTTTTTAAAGAGGCACATCGTTGCCTAAAAAAAGGAGGCATTTTGTCACTTAGCGATTTGGTGATTGTACCCAAAACTTCTTGGTGGGAAGGGGTGAAATTGTGGAGTGTGAAAAAAGGCTTGCACGTTCCTGATGCGAATATTTATGACATTCAAACTTACAAAGAAAAAGTAGAAGCTGCGGGTTTTGAGGTGCTTAGCTGCGAATCTATCGCGCCCAATGTGGTTTCTCACTTTTTTAAATGGTTTTGGGGCAGACCTAAACTTGAGCTATTGCAATATAATGTGCTTTTTTCTGCGGGTGCATTTGGTTTTTTGTTCTATCCCATTGATTATGTGCATATTGTAGCGAGAAAGAAATAAACCTGTAGCGGCTGCTTTAGTTGCCTATATAGGCTTTTGCCGCTACCTTATTTTTCAATGCAGAAGCATCTACACAACTAACCCTTTGAAACTATGGTTGTGTAGATGCTTCTGCATTGAGTTCTGTAGATTCTTCTGAATTAAAATATGAAAGAGTTGATAATCAGCTAACTAAAACTTTAAACACAGTCTTATCTTACTCCTCCTCCAATTCCCTACAAATCGCCACCAAAGCCTCTGCAATTTTATTTCTTTCGCCTTTATCCACCACGTCTAAATTCAGCTTATCTCTCATAAAAAAGGAGTGCCTAGCCGAAAGCAAAATTGTTTCATCGCGCTTGCTCGTTTCTTCATATTTTCGCAAAAGGTTCAAGGCTTTTTCAGTCTCTCCTTTTGCTACCAATTCCCGTATTTCCTTTGCCAAGCTCACTTTTTCAGAATACAAGACCGCATCAAGCACATTTTTTACAGGCACATCGTCATAGCTGATTTTACATTCTACCGTTTCTTTCTTTTTTTCAACTCGGCGTTGCAAATCTTCATATTCATAATAATGTGGATAAGCCGCTTGTTGACAAGTGTTGCAAACACAAGGAATCAGTTTTCTTACGGCTTTTTCTCTGTCGGGAAAATCTTGGAAAGGAAAGGTAGCGTTTAACGCATCGAGTTCTGAGCGAATGATGTGCATAAATTCCTTTTTTTCTTTGCCACTTATCGAAATGCGAATTTCACTTTCGCCATACATATCTCTTACTTCCGCCACTGCCGTATTTTCGTGGTACAAAAGAACGCCCGTTTTCCATGCCTTATCGGTATCTTTCACAAAGCGATGCAAGCGCACAATCAAGCGGCTCAAAATCCCTTGCGGCATAAAGCGATATTTGTAGCGTAGCACCAAATTTTCTTGTTTTTCCCATTCATATTTAGGCGTTTCGGCAGGCAAAAGCAAAGGCGCGAGATAGGTTTTGGGTTTGCTATCTTCCAACCAATAACAAATTTCAAACTCCGCCATCAATGCCAACAGTTGCGGAATGGAATTTTTCCACTTTTTATCGCTCCAAATTCGCGCTAAATCGGTTTCGCTAAATTGCCCTCTTTTTTCTTGCTTGATGACCTCACAATCCAAAACCTTATAAATTGCCTCTGTTGCCCATTCTTTTTTCAAAATCAAACGCTGTTTGAGCAGACTATTGTCTTGAAAATGCAAAATCGTACCTAAATCATGCAACAAAGCCGAAAGCAACAACATTTCTTTTTCGTCTTCAATTCCTTTTTCTTGGCAAACCTCCTCGTATTCTTCCCATGCAATAAAATCGCGTTTTTCTGCCTTCTCTATCAAGTCCTTGCGAATTTCCACCCATTCTTTGCGCATCCACGTGCCGATGTGTGGTAACTGACACAGAAACTCCTGTATATCATGCTGCAAACGCTTCCAATCTTTGTTGGTTTTCTTTATATTTGTGGCATACAAAGCCTTGACAAAAGGAAAACGCTGCTGCATATCCGCAAAATTGATTTGCTTGCTAAAATCCTCTTTTTCATTCTGCACAATCAGCAACGGACTTTCGCCCCCATATAACTCGCTCACCTGCAACCAATAATTAAAGGTAGGGTCTTGCAAAGTGCTATCAGAACGGCGGGTATCATCTAACAAAAGATAGAGCGAGCGTTTGCTCAAAAAAAACTGATGCGTAGCCTGATAAATGCCCTGCCCCCCAAAGTCCCATACATTCATCTGAAAATCATTGCCTTCCCTATCGGTAAAATGTAAAGGTGCGACCTCTATGCCCCGCGTTCTCTCCGTTTCTTTGGGTAGTCCATTGTTTTTATCCTTCATTTTTTGCAGCAGCGAGCTTTTGCCCGTACCTCCTTCGCCAATGATGACGACTTTGGCTTCGCGGAGAAATTGTGGCTTTTCCCCACTTTGTAACAATTCTAAGTAGGCAATGATGGAACTTCTGCCTCTTTCTACTACTTCAAGCGGAGGGTGAAGGAGGGGGTTGAAGGAAATATCAAGATAGATGTCTTTTTTATATAAAGGTAATAAGGGACTTAAATCCTGTATTTGATTTTGGGAAAGAGATAAATATTGTAACTTATCTAATTTGGCTAAGGGGGAAATATCCTGTATTTGATTTTGGTCAAGAGATAAATATTGTAACTTATCTAATTTGGCTAAGGGGGAAATATCCTGTATTTGGTTTTGGTTAAGCCAAAGTCTTTCTAACTTATCTAATTTGGCTAAGGGGGAAATATCCTGTATTTGGTTTTGGTTAAGCCAAAGTCTTTCT
>JBJXHA010000222.1:0-6236 GCA_046160275.1 Bacteroidia bacterium
CAGCATCAAATATTGAGTTAACAAAAGATACTGTGGCATATGTACCTACACATCATATTATCTTTCAGCAATTAGGGATAGACAATAAACTTTATGTTGCTCAAGGAAATAACTCTAACAAAATAGAGATCATTCATGCACCTGACAGTCTAGGCGCAGCTTGTAACTTTGAAGCAGATGCGATTACCCTACCATCTTCTTACCGTTCCTTTCCCTATTTTCCGCATTACCGCCTTGCTGCCCTCGCCGAACCCTGCGACACCACGAGCAGCGTACAGTCGGCAGTAAACAGTAAACAGGTGCAGGTATATCCTAATCCTGCGCGAGAACGGCTACACCTCGAAAGCAGCGAAGTATTGCAAAAAGGCGTGTTTGTGTTATTCAACCTAGCAGGTCGAGAAATGCTGCGGCAGGAGGTTTTTGGCACACAAACGGAAATAAAAGTGGAGGGAATGGCGGAAGGAATGTATTTTTATCGGATATTTGAGGGAGAAAAACAAGTGGGATATGGAAAGGTTATTATTACGAAATAAAAGTTTTTACAAGCGGGCTTTATTGCTCACTCGTAAGGGATTGGCAACACAATGCCCTATTTTTGGCGGTAATGGTGTATTTAAAGCTCGCACCTTGCTCCATACATTTAATGATTCCCTTGTTTACAATGATGATTCCCTTTGTACTTATACAAATGCCAATATGCGCAGAATGAAGCGACCTAGCAAATCAACAGTTGCTGCGATTTCGGAGATAATCTTAAAAGTTCATCCTAATCCTGCAAATCAGCAAGTTATTTTTGAGTTAGGTCGTGCTTTAGAGGAAACTGCTACGCTAATTATCTATTCTGGTTTAGGCGCAGAAGTAAAACGTTTCCAATTAGGTAAGGGTGAAAAAGGCAAAGTATTGTCTGTTACGGAATATGTAGAAGGTATGTATTATTATACACTTTCTACTGCTAATCACTTGATAGGCAGTGGTAAATTTGTTATTGTTCATTAATTTGTTTTACCCAAAGGGTTGTAACTCGTGCTAACGATTACAACCCTTTCCTTCTATTCAGAAAAATGAAAAATATTATATTATGCCTACTCTTGCTTTTGTATAGTTGTTTTGCTTTTGCACAAAAGTTAGATAATAACTGGCTATTAGGAATAAGAGATGGAGCTACGCAATCTGCTTTCTATGGTGGCATGACGATTCACTTCCCCAACGATACTTTAAAGTTGGATACAACAGACCGTTATATGGCTTTTCGTGCTACCAATGCAAGTATTTCAGATTCATTGGGGAATTTATTATTTGCCAGTAATGGAGTATTCCTCATGAATAAGTTGGGAGATACCTTGTATAATGGAGGGGATTTGAATCCCGTTGGCGAAACAGCTGCTTACGCGCAATCTGGGCAGGGAATGGATATAGCTCAAGCCAATCTAATATTACCTATTTCCAAAACAAAGTATTATTTAATTCATGAAACCTCAACTCTGCATCCTACGAATGGTTTTCGTTATGTAGGTCAGTTATTTTATTCTATCATTGATTCCAATATGCCATTTACGAATGGTTTGGGGGGCGTTATTTCTAAAAATAATATTTTGATTAACAATATGATAGCTTCAGGTTTTCTTACAGCTTGTAAACACGCAAATGGCAAAGATTGGTGGTTGCTAGTAGCTACTCCTCAAGTAAATGAATATTATCGTTTTTTAGTTACTGAAAATGGGATTGTTTCTTACTCTCACCAGTATTTTCCCTACACTTCTAACTGGTGGTATGATGGAGGGCAAGCGGTATTCTCACCTGATGGCACGATGTATGCACAATATTTATATGGTATGGGCGTAGCATTGTTATATGATTTTGACCGATGCAAAGGCGAGTTAAGTAATCAAAGAGTATTACCCAATATTCCAAATCTCTCAAAAACAGGTGGTATTGCTTTTTCTGCTAATAACAAAGTTTTGTATGTGGCAAGTGATACAGCTATTTATCAGTATGATGTAACAGCGAATAACATAATTGATACAAGAGATACTGTAGCTGTGTATGATGGCTATATGTCCCCAACAATGACCTCTTTTTACCTAATGCAGCTTGCTCCCGACGGTAAAATCTATCAAAGTTCTGCCAATAGTACAGATAAACTTCACATCATACACTCACCCGATAGCTTAGGGCTTGCTTGCAATGTCGAACAACATGGCTTACACCTGCCGCATATCAATAACTATTCCCTCCCCAACTTCCCGCACTACCGCCTAGGCGCAGATACCACAAAACCCTGTGCATTGAGCAGTAATCAGTCGGCAATGAGCAATAAACAAGTGCTATTATATCCGAATCCTGTGCGGGAACGGCTACACCTCGAAAGCAGCGAGGTACTGCAAAAAGGCGTGTTTGTCTTATTCAACCTGGCAGGTCAAGAAATGCTGCGGCAGGAGTTTGTCGGCACACAAACGGAAATAAAAGTGGAAGAGATGGCAGCAGGAATGTATTTTTATCGTATTTTTGAGGGAGAGAAAGAGGTAGGATATGGGAAGGTGGTGATTGTGAAGTAAAAAAAGAATTAGTTGGTCATTGAGCGATAGCCGAAATAACCAATTAAGGTACAAATAAGTATCACAATCTTTTGAGTGAGCAAAGCCCCTCGAAGGGTTTATAAAAAGCTACAGGAACGCTTTTTTCTTTTTTTAACACTTGATATAAAGGTAAATGCTATTTAAACAATAGTATTTGCCTTTTTTGTTTTTGTTCTTGGGCAATCATTGTTTTTATTAGCTAATTACAGGATTATTTTTGGGTAGTAATTGTTTTTATTGACTTTTGATTAAACTTAGCAAGGTTCAGGAAAAACCTTGCTAGGTTTAAAAAACAAGTTTTTTTATATAGTCAAAACCTAGTGAGGTGTTTCTTGCACTTCACTAGATTTAATCAAGAGCCTTACAGCTAGTATAAAAACCTAGCAAGGTTCAGGAAAAACCTTGCTAGGTTTAAAAAACAAGTTTTTTTATATAGTCAAAACCTAGTGAGGTGTTTCCTGCACCTCACTAGGTTTAATCAAGAACCTTACAACTAGTGTAAAAACCTATCAAGGTTCAAGAAAAACCTTGCTAGATTTAAAAAACAAGTTTTTTTATATAGTCAAAACCTAGTGAGGTGTTTCATGCACCTCACTAGGTTTATAAATAAACATTAGTAGCTATTTTTCTATTAGGATTCGCAACATTTAAAAGGTTGCGAACCCTAATAGAAAAAAATATATTGGCTGAAAAAATTTACAAAAAAAACTTGACAATTTCACAAATACCTATTACTTTTGTGCTATCATTTACTTTTAATTATTTATTAAGATGGCAGAACCTACGTTAAGTCTATTAAGAAATACCTTTAATAACGTAACAAAATCGAATTACAAAAGAATGTTGTTAATGGCACGCGACCACAAAGACAAATTAGCTGGGGTTGCAATGACTAATCCTTTGGTTGATACGCTGTATCAACGCTTTCTTCCTGCTTATACTGCTTTTTCTACCTTATATGATAGCGTAAATAGTAATTATTCTTTGTATCAAGGTTATACACAACAATTTGAAAATTATATAGAAAACCTTCGTTCTACCCTTATTAGAAAGTGGGACGTATTGATTCAAGTAGAGTATGACCAACCTACTTTTGAATATACTATGTTGCTTCCTAATGGGCGTTCTGTTTTTCAAACAGGAGCTTATGAATTGCGTTTATCTGCTGTAAATCAATTATATAATAATTTAGTAGCAATTAATAACCCTAATTTATCAGGCTTAATTACTACGATTGATACTTGGCGAAATGCTGCACAAGCCGCCCGAACTAAGCAACAGCAAGTAGAACATGACGATAAAATGTTGAGAAAGCAATTAGAAGATGCAAGAAGCGAACTTGCCATAGAAATGTATGGGGTATTTTATGGACTAGCTGCCATTTATTACCGTGACCCTATTCAAGTAGAAATGTATTATGAACTCAAATATTTACGTAATACTACTACAAGTTCTACGAATAATAATAATACTGTAAGCAATACCGTAAATGCCAATAGCCAAAAAACTGTTCTTACAGGTAATTATACTGCGATTGATGGCTTTGAAATTACCAATAATGGGACTGTTGATTTACGTCTTTGGATAACAAATAATGAAAGTAATACAATTCCGATAGATGCACCTACTATAAATGCAGGAGATACGCTTGATTTCTTTGCCGATGAGCTTTCTGATGGTACAATTCCTTTAAAATATGTAATTGCTACCAATGAAAATGGAATAGAAGGGAAGGTAATTGTTAAAAAATTGGAATAAGATGTAAAGTTATTTAGGGTTAGCAACCTTTAAAAGGTTGCTAACCCTAAGGCACGGATTTGTATTTTATGAGGTGGTTTTTAAAGAGGGAAATTGCAGGTAGAGTAAGATGTATAAGCGATGTCATTTTCGGAGAAAATGACATCTTTATGCGTAAAAACTATTTCTTTTTGTTTAAAACTACTTCCCTTTTTCCTTAGCCCAAGCGTCTTTTAGCGTTACGGTTAGGTTAAACACTAATTTTTCGTTTGTGCTGTCGGGATCGAGGGAGAAGAAGCCTTTGCGTAAAAATTGGTATTTTTCGCTTAGGGTAGCATTTTGCAAAGAAGGTTCTACTTTTGCTGCTACTACTGTCAAAGAGTTTGGATTGAGACAGGTCAAGAAATTTTCTGCTTCTGCTGGGTTTTCTACTTGAAATAAGCGATCATATATTCTCACTTCTGCATCTAAGGCATCAGCAACTGAAACCCAATGGATTACGCTTTTCACTTTCAAACCGCTTGTGTCTTGTCCACTTCTACTATTTTCGATGTAAACACAACGCAATTCGGTAATATTTCCTGCCTCATCTTTGATAACTTCCTCACATTTAATAATATATGCCCCTTTTAAGCGCACCATGCCGCCCAAGGTCAAACGAAAATAACCTTTTGGAGCTACTTCCATAAAATCTTCACGCTCAATGTAAATTTCCCTGCGGAAAGGAACATCGCGGCTACCTGTTTCTGGCTTTTCAGGATTATTTTCGAGGTGGGCATATTCTACTTTTTCTTCAGAAAAATTAGTGATCACCACTTTTACAGGGTCAAGCACTGCCATTGCGCGCACCGCAATTTTATTCAAATCTTCGCGCACACAAAACTCCAATAAAGCAAGATCACTGATATTTTCGCGTTTTGCAACCCCTACTTTTTTAACGAAATTACGAATACTCGCAGGCGTGTAACCTTTTCTACGCAAACCCGAAAGCGTGGGCATACGCGGGTCGTCCCAGCCCGAAACATGACCTTCTTTTACCAATAATAACAATTTGCGCTTACTCATTATCGTATAAGTAAGGTTCAAGCGAGCAAATTCAATTTGTTTGGGGTGATGAATTTCCAATGCCTCTAAACACCAATCGTACAAAGGACGGTGTACTACAAATTCCAAGGTGCAAAGCGAATGAGTGATACCCTCAACCGCATCACTTTGCCCATGCGCAAAATCATACATCGGATAAATGCACCATTTATCGCCTGTTCTATGGTGTGTTGCGTGTTTGATACGATACAAAAAGGGGTCGCGGAGGTGCATATTGGGGTTTGCCATGTCAATTTTAGCCCTCAATACGCGGCTTCCATCTGCAAATTCCCCGTTTTTCATGCGCTCAAACAAATCCAAATTCTCTTCAACGCTTCGATTGCGGTAAGGACTTTCTGTACCTGCAAGCGTGGGCGTGCCCTTTAGTTTCGCAATTTCCTCTGCCGAACCATCATCAACGTAAGCCAAACCTTTTTTGATGAGCAAAACCGCCCAGTCATAAAGTTGGTCAAAATAATCAGAGGCGTAATGCACGCTGTTCCATTCGAAACCAAGCCAGCGAACATCTTGCTTTATGCTTTCTACATATTCAGTTTCTTCGGTAACGGGGTTTGTATCGTCAAAACGAAGATTAGTTTTTCCATTATATTTCTGCGCAAGCTCAAAATTTACACAAATTGCTTTTGCGTGACCAATGTGCAGGTAGCCATTCGGTTCAGGCGGAAAACGGGTATGTATTTTTTTGTCAAACAGTCCATTCTCCAAATCATTTTCCATGATTTCCTCAATAAAATTGAGCGTTTCCTTATTTTCCATCTTTTGAAATAATTTTGGTTAAAGAGATGCAAAGATAGGAAAAATTTATGGATTTTTTTATCT
>JBJXHA010000223.1:0-3754 GCA_046160275.1 Bacteroidia bacterium
AGGGATTGCCCTATCAGCGACAAGTGTCCCAAAAGGAAAAAAATAACAAAGATTCTTTTCATCAGTAATAAAATTTAGTTGAGTGGTTTATTTTCAAACTGTAAACCTTTCACACAAAGGTAATTCATCAAGGAGAATTATGCAAACAATATTCTCTATGAAATCGCCTTGCGCTTTTAAATACAAATTTCTTGTAGCTCATTTTTTGATTCAGCAGGAAGTTAGGTATAAATCCACTAAAATATAAAGTTCTCAATTCCAAGCAATTGTAATTATTTTTTTACAAAGGGATAAGAAAATACAAAACTTTTTGTATGTTTGCGCTGTGAGAAAGGGTAGTATGTTTTATAAACTTTAAAAAACATAAGAAGTCTATAAAAAAGGAGGGACAAACAAGTAAATTATGATTTCCTGTTTATCAGGATTGAAAATAACAGTTATATTTCTATTTTTAAAAACTAAAATCAAAAGGAATTATGAACAAAATGATTAAGATTGGTGTATTCTACGATGGAAACTATTTTTCAAATGTAAGCAATTACTACAATTACCAACATTTTCGTAAATCACGAATTAACATTCAAGGACTACATGAGTTCATTAGACATCAAGTAGCTCAAGAAGAGGGCGCAGAAGTAAAAAATTGTAAAATTACAGACGCACATTATTTTAGAGGAAGATTAAATGCCGATGATGCAGTAAAATTAAACAAGTTATATTATGAGCGTGTGTTTGATGATATGTTGATGAAAGAAGGCGTTGTAACACACTATTTACCATTGGTAAACCGCAAAGATGGCACGCGCGAAGAAAAAGGAGTAGATGTAACGTTGGCATTAGAGGCTTATGAGCTAACCATTTTTAAACAATTTGATGTGGTCGCGCTGATTGCTTGTGATGGAGATTACCTGCCGCTTGTGCGCAAAATTCATACAAGAGGAGCGAGAGTGATGGTGTTGAGTTGGGATTTTAGTTATGTGGATGATTTTGGCAATGAAAGAGGGACAGTAACCTCTCAAGATTTGCTCGAAGCTGCCAATTATCCCCTTGCTATGCACGAAATTATAGACAACCGCGTGCGCCGCAATGAACCTTTGATAAACAACCTTTTCCGTCCATTTGAAACAAAATCCATTTTAGCCGCTAATCTTGGCACAAATGTTCCTTATCCTGCCTACACTCGCCCCACAGCAAAACCTCAATCCATAAACGGAAATGGCACACATCCCGATTATGATGTAGATGAAAAACCAAAAATCAGTACCATTTGCAATCTACAAAAAGAAAAAGGCTTCGGCTTCATTACTTATACACCCGATAACGTATTTTTTCATTTCTCTCAAATCATTGATAACGATGAACATAATACCTTAGCCATTGGCGACATGGTAGAGTTTGTCATTGGGCGCAATGAGAGAGATGGAAAAGCTATGGCAAAAAGCGTGAAACGCATTACGGGTATCCCCGCAGGTTATCCTAAGGAGGAGATTTATCTGCCTTCTGAGATGAGCGAAGACCTCGCCTTAGAGCTAACGGTTAAAACAGAGGAGGAATAAATAGTGAATAATATTAAGTTCGCTGTAAATATAAGATTTATTGTATTTTAAATCTCTGCTATACCAATAACGGGAAATAATAATCAAAGAACACGATACAGTTATTGTTTTTCATTAAATAAAATTTCTTATTTTTTAGGGTGGGACTTCAGTCCCACCCTAAAAAATAAGAAATTTTATTCATAAACATAAAAAACTCAAAATCTCCGCTTATCGTGGAGGTTTTGAGTTTTCTGTTATAAAAGAGGCAAATTTTTCGCCAGAAACAAGAAAAATTGCAAAAAATAACTTATCTTTGTTAGGATAAAAAGAAAAGACAATATTCATACATACATCACCAATTTGTCTTGTAGATATGGGAATACTAGGTAAAATTTATAAATACTTTAAAAGTATGCAGGTAGAAAGACTAAAACCATTTGGAAAAACGTTGGAAGAAGAATCCCTTCGAATGAGCATTTGTGACCAAAATAGAGACATTGCCACCGTTTTTGCCCAAGTTTTTGCGGAAGAGCCAAATGTAGAAATTTCGTGCGGAAATTTGCTTCATCTTTCGGCTGATGGTCTAGTAAGTCCTGCGAATAGTTTTGGAGATATGGGCGGTGGCTTAGACAAGGCGATTGATGACTATTTTTCGGGCAAGGTTCAAGCAAATGTTCAACGTTACATTCAAACGGAACATTTTGGAGAACTTCCCGTAGGAATTGCCAGCGTTTTATTTATGGATAATGAGGAATATCCCTATCTTATTGTTGCGCCTACGATGCGAATACCTGGCAATGTAGGTAAAACTATCAATGCGTATTTGGCTATGCGGGCAATATGGGTGGCTGTAATCAAACATAATCGTTTGTCTTCGCGCAAAATAAAACATATCCTCTTGCCAAGTTTATGCACAGGCGTTGGGGGTATGCTAAATATTAACCAAAATCCATCATTATTCATTTTATGAAAAAGAATTACACTTTACGAATTAAAACGCCTTGCGACCAATCTTGGGGGCAAATGCTTCCTAATGAGGAAGGGCGTTTTTGCTTGCATTGCGAAAAAACAGTCGTTGATTTTACGATGATGCGCGATGCAGAAATCGCTTTGTATTTGCATCAGCATCAAGGTGAAAGGTTTTGTAGCCGCATGACTACACAGCAAAGAAGTCGCTCTTATACCTACATTCAACCCGAAATTACACATTCTCCTGTAAAGCGTTATGTTATGGCTTTATTGGCAGGTTTGATGGTCGTGCCAAGTATGGCTGTAGCGCAAGTCACGCAAGAGGAAGCTTTTATAGAATACGTACAAGAAATGACACAAAGCAATGGACAAATGGAAACATCTGTTCCTCTGCCTCCTCACGCGCCTAATTGTTTGATAATAAAATTTCAATTAACAGAAGAGGCGCAGCCTTTTGCAAAGGAAATTTATTCACAAGTAAAAATTCGGCTAGATTTACAAGAGATTGTTGAGACGCAACGAGCCATTGTAGTTGAGATCGAAGAGCGTATTCGTACCCAACAAGAGCAGTTAGAAGCAAAATCGGCAAAACTAAAACAACTGGAAAATACGCCTGAAACGCCCACAGAAAAATTAGAGAAAAAGCGCGCGAAAATACAAGAAATAAAAGAGGAATTACTACAACTGGAAGAAACGTTTGATAACGAGCGCATTAGTTTGGAGTATTGCCGCATTTTGGCAAAAGAATGGGCAGCAGCAAAACAGGAGCTTGTTTTCTCCGAATCTGGCGGAAATGGAATTTTCCTTTTGAATCTTCCTGACAATCTTGCCCCCTACAAAAAGATTGTTCCTCCTTATCGCTTACCACTGAAATTCTCGCTTCCACGAATTTTCCTAAAAGATGAGCATAATCAAATTCTACGAGAACTTAACTGCACACTTAACTACTCAACTGATACAAATAGGATGGTTGACTATTATGGAGCCGTTCAACAGCTTAAGATGTGGGCAACTGTGAGCGCATTCAAAAAAATTGATACAATTATGGAAGAAGAAATTGACACAATTATGGGAGACGGTATGCCTAGCCATGAAGTAGAAGAGTAAAACGAGGCATTGAACGCAATATGTTTACATTTTTCATTAAGAACGGCTTATTTTGAATTTATTTATTTAAAATAAGTATTTGACAGAAATTAGTTTGTGCTATTTTTTATTGCAAGATTATAATTATCAATACTTTATGT
>JBJXHA010000224.1:0-7542 GCA_046160275.1 Bacteroidia bacterium
TGAATAAAAAAAAGTAGAAAAAATTAGTTCCTTGATGGGTAAATACCATACGTACAAATGACGAAGTTCATTCCAATATAAGGCTGCATATTTGTGAATGGAACATTCGCGCCTGTATTTGCTAAAGTTCCATTCACCGTAACTGCATCTGCTGCCATTGTCAAGTCAGAAGCAGTACCGTATGCCGTTTGATTTTCGTCGAATCCCCAAAAAGCACCAGCCGCGTTCTTTGTGCTATTCGCTTCCGCCGCATTTGCTTTGAGGGTTGCCGAGATTAGATGCGTGTGCGCAGGAAGGTTAGCAGGTGTAAGGGTAGTCATTTCGCTTCCTCCTACCTGCCCAATTTGATAGTTACTCAATCCTGCGCCATTTCCAGCCCCTATTGCTACTCTTCCACTGAAATTAGGTAAAGCAAAAGTTTGCGAACCATTGCCACCATAATTAGTACCTAAAATAGAAAAGAGTGCTGTATTTGATGCGATATTGATAATTTGCCCTTGACAAAACGCCCAATTTCTAGGGGCGAAATTGCCTGCAAACATAATTACTTCGCCGATATATCCTTCCATATCGAAAAATTAAATTTAGTGAATTAAAAAAATCAAAGAAAATTAAAATGACCTGCTGTCCAGCATTTTTACGTGCAAAAAGTGGACTAGTTGCGAGAAGGATATATGCCTTCCACTGCAATAATATAATACATCGCCAAATAAGGCTGCAGATTAGAGAATGCTGCGCCGCTACCTGTTGCGTTACAAATAACAGTAGCGTTCATGGCATCTGCTGCTAAAGAAGAGCCATCAGTACTTGCATTATAAGCATTTGAGCTAGCATTCCCCCAATACGCACCTGCGGGGCTGTTGCTTCCACCTGCACTGCTATTCACCACTACATTAACTGCTTGCGAAGTGTGCGAATGTGAGGGCATCGTTAAGGTTGTTAGGGTAATATTTTCTGTTCCCCAAGTTTGCCCCAAAACTCTATTGGCAAGACCAGGTCCTTGCCCCGCGCCTACGGGTACTCTACCTTGTAAATTAGGTAAAGCAAAGGTATTCATCCCATCTCCCCCATAAGTAGTCCCCAGCAAAGAATAGAGGGCTGTATATTGGTTAATAGGAAGCACTGCGCCATTACAAAGCATAAACTCCATAGGGGCAAAATTACCCGCAAATAATTTAACTTCTCCAATTGTAGGATCCATCGTAAGATAAGAATTAAAGTGTGAAACATTAAAAAAATGGGAAATATATGTATGAACCTATCCCAAAATTTACAAGCCGGCTTATGTAAATGATTGGATAGATTATCAATATCTATTTTTGAAAGGAAAGAGCCTATCTTTTTGCCTCAGCAAAGGTAAAGATGACATTTTTTGCAAACCTATAAAAGGTTGTGAGTGTGTGTTTTTTTGCTGTGAATGTTTGTTTTTTGTGTGTGAACGGGATTTGTTTGAAAGAACTGTGTTTGATTTGATATGAGAGAGTAGTATATGCAATAAAAGGTAATAAGCTAAATTTCAATATTGTATAATATTATAAGTAAAATAATTAACTTAAGTGAATAACATAATGTTAGATGACTTCGCAAATATAGTATAGTTTTTTTGAATAATGCAAGCCTAAAGTATTAAATTTTGGTTAATTTTTAAGAAAAACAAAAAGAAAGAGCCTCCCTGTTTTTTTATCTTCCTAAAAAGATATAGCAAATCAAAAAAATAATTGTCATTTTACCAAAAAAAAGCTGGGACAAATGTGGGACAAATGCAAAAAATGTTATTTTTTGACAAAAAAGGTACTTTCTCAGCGAAATATTCTTGCATTTCCTTTACTTTTCTTATTATTGCCTGCGAATTTTATTTTCATCATACTCTATTTAACGCGATTATGTACACAGAAAAAATCATTTCCTTTTTAGAAGAGATAGGAATTTCCGTAGCATTTTGTCAGCTCGAAGCAACAACTTTTTTGCCAGGTATTACGATTCAAGAAGGAAAAATATGCATAGACAAAGAAAAGTTGAGTTATCCTGGAGATATTTTGCATGAGGCGGGACATCTTGCCGTTCGTCCCGCATCCTTGCGAGCGTCTTCTGTGGGCGATGATTTTGCTAATGATGGCGAAGAAATTGGAGCGATTTTGTGGTCGTTTGCAGCAGCCCATCATTTGGGCTTGCCCTTAGATTTTGTCTTTCACGAAAATGGCTACAAAGGGCAGGCGGGTTGGTTGATAGAAAGTTTTCAGCAAGGAACTTACATTGGCTTGCCTTTATTAGAATGGATGGGATTGACTGCGAGCAAGGAAAAAGCCAAGCAATTGCAAGTTGCGCCTTTTCCCAAGATGTTAAGATGGCTACGGGATTAGGGTTCTATTTTCAAAAAAATCCTTACCTTTGCGGCAGATTTTTAGGGTTCTGAACTTTCTAAAAAGTTCAGAACCCTAAAAATTCATACATTTACAGTAGGTATTAGCACAATGGATTTTTTACAAGAAATTAAACGCCGCCGCACTTTTGCGATTATTAGTCATCCCGATGCGGGGAAAACGACACTTACCGAGAAATTGCTGCTCTTTGGGGGTGCGATTCAAGTGGCGGGTGCGGTAAAATCGAATAAAATCAAAAAACACGCCACTTCCGATTTCATGGAAATTGAGAAGCAACGTGGGATTTCTGTGGCTACTTCGGTCATGGGTTTTGAATATAAAGACATCAAAGTCAATATCTTAGATACTCCTGGTCACCAGGATTTTGCCGAAGACACCTACCGTACCTTAACGGCAGTAGATAGCGCAATTGTGGTGATTGACGTAGCAAAAGGGGTGGAAACACAAACCGAGAAATTGGTGGGCGTATGTAAAACGAGAGCTACACCTATGATGGTGTTTATCAATAAGTTAGACCGCGAAGGGAAAGATGCTTTCGAATTGCTTGATGAAGTAGAGCAAAAACTGCACATGAAAGTTCGCCCTTTGAGCTTTCCGATTGGTATGGGGCAGAGCTTTCAAGGCGTGTATAATTTGTATCAAAAAAACCTTGTGTTATTTGATTCGCATGGCAAGCAAGAATTGGGTACAACCTTAGAAATCAAGGATATATATGACCCAGAACTAGAAGAAGTGGTGGGCGAAAGAGCCGCGAAAAAATTGCGCGAAGAAATCGAATTGGTGGAAGGAGTCTATCCTGAATTTGACGTAGAAGAATATTTGGCGGGCAATTTGAATCCTGTGTTTTTTGGCTCGGCGGTAAATAATTTTGGGGTAAAAGAATTGTTGGATTGTTTTATTGAAATCGCGCCTTCGCCTTTGCCAAGTTTAACAGAGCAACGCAAAATTACCCCTACAGAAAATAAATTTACAGGTTTTGTGTTTAAAATTCATGCCAACATTGACCCTAATCACCGCGATAGAATTGCTTTTGTGCGGATATGTTCGGGGAAATTTGAGCGAAACAAAAACTACCTGCACGTAAGAACAGGTAAAAATATGCGTTTTTCTTCTCCTACTTCCTTTATGGCGGATAAAAAAGACATTGTGGAGGAGGCTTTTCCAGGAGATATTGTGGGCTTGCATGATACAGGGAAATTTATCATTGGCGATACTTTGACCGAAGGCGAAACGCTCAAATTTACAGGGATTCCTAGCTTTGCGCCTGAGTTGTTTCGTTATGTAGAAAATGCAGACCCCTTGAAATCCAAGCAGTTGGCAAAAGGTTTGGAGCAATTGATGGACGAAGGGGTAGCGCAACTTTTTACGCTGAAAATGAACGGACGCAAAATCATTGGGACAGTAGGAGCTTTGCAATTTGAGGTAATTCAATATCGTTTGTTGCATGAATATACAGCCGCTTGTAAATATGAAACCGCGCCTTTTTTCAAAGCCTGTTGGATTAGTTCGGACAATGCGCAAGAACTTGGTGAGTTTAACCGCCGCCGTTCTCAATTTATGACAACCGACAAGCATGGACGTGATGTTTTCCTTGCCACTTCACAATGGGAACTCAACGCTGCGGAAAAGGCATTTCCCGATATAAAATTTCATTTTACTTCGGAATTTTAAGCAGGAATAGGTGAAAAATAAAGTATCAAACTCGTGTTTTTTTACCACAAAGTTTCACAAAGTATTTTCCACAAAGGAACACAAAGCAAGGGGCTAAGGGCTTTTTCTTTGTGTTCCTTTGTGCTTGGACTTCTGAAGATATGAGCGTGGACGCTCCTCCAAAAATCAAATTCCCAAGCGTCCACGCTTGGGAATTTGATTTACTCAAACAGTTTCTAAAAAATGCCCAACCTTCACAGATTGGGCATTCAAATACATCAGCTTATGATGAGTTAATTGAGTTTCTTCCTTTATGTTTCGCTTATTTTACTAAATGCTTTGGTAATTTCCTGCAATTTTTCAAAAGTAAGTTCTTGAAAATCAGCTTCGGTGATGCCGTTATCTCTACCTGAAACCAAACGTTTTAGGGCAAAATAACGCTTTCCATCTTGTTCTTTTACGAGCCAAACCAACAATTTCTCGTTTTTAGGTGTTTGAAATGTGCAGGTTTTTGGGTTAGAAATAGTCCCTCCCAACATGGAGCGTATGCTGTTAAAAGCGACAACAGCATTGACAAATTCACCTTTTTTGAGGTTAAATTTTAAAGTCATCAAAGGAAGTCCTGGAAACCTGTCGCAATTAATCCAGCCCATTCGATTGGTACGAAAAACGTAGTTTTGAACCGTCATTTCATCAAAATCATTTGGGTTTGCCTTAAAATCTTGCGCAAAAGCCTTTTCTCTTTCTGCTGCTGTCATTTTTTCACGCTTTTCATACTCCGCTTTTCTCACTTCATATTCCGCCATTTCCTTTTCGCGTGCTGCCCGAATTTCAGGATTTTTGGCATAAGCATCTCTACATTCCTGCAAATATTTCTGATATTGAACCTCATATTGCGCCTTACATTCTTCCAAATTCGTTGCCTTATTTGCGTACCAACGCTTCATTTTCCGAAAATCTTTTTTACCTACATACACATCTACAAACACATTTCCTTCCACATTTGGCTTCCAAACGCGCTGACGCAAAGCATATTCTAGCCATTTGTGCATATAGCGGGTAAGAATAAAGTTGTAATCACGAAATACGATTTCTGTTGCTGCTCCTTTTTGATTCGTCTTGACATAAATGCGGCAAAAGGTTTTTTCCTCCTGCATTTTCAGTTGACTTCTTAAGGGTTTTATTTTGTTAACATAATACGTTTGGTTATTTCCGTCTTTTTTCTCCTCCCATTTGTCCTCCAACTCCAATTTCAAAACCTTGAGCGTTTTACCTGTCAATGCTACATAATCTTTAGGTGCAGTTGTTTTGTCCACATTCGTAAGAATATTTTCTTGGCTAATTTTTACAAGCGGAGCTTGAGAAAAGGAGATGTCTGTATTTCTGACAGGAAAATAGTAGCTTCCATTTTCGTGGACTTTCCAAGAACTTTCGCTCTCCCAGTCATAATTAACATTATTTTTGCCTTGATAATTCAATTTATATGCATTCGCAGCTCGCTCTCCCCTACAATTACGCACACGATTTACTGCCAACATTCTTTGGGAAACAAAAGCCTCAAAACTTGTATCAGGCATAGATTCATAACCCACAAATTTAGGTCCTACCAAATAATTGAAATTATTTTGATATGCTAAAGCGTTCAACTTCTTTTTTCGCTTAGGTGCTTCACTTTCAGGTAGTTGTTCGCCTTGCGCCTTTGGCATTTCTTTCCAAGTTACTTGCCCATTTTTCTTTCTTTTGCCTGTAAATAATGTCATGCGCTCGTCTTTTTTGCCCCAAGCAGGCAAGGCAACTTTCATCGGTTTGTCTTTGCGCAATTCACATTTTCGCCCCTCAGCTACAGCATCAACATACATCATGCCGCCGCTTTCCAAAATACCTTTGTCGCTCATTGTTGTCAAACCTGCGGTAATACAATCGCTCATGTTGCGGTATTCCTTCGCCATAATTGCCACATTTCCCTTGACAGGCTCATTCGTTCCTGCATACACAAAGGCATCTTTGGGAAACTCAATCACCGAACCTTGCTTAAGTTCTAGGGTGTTTTCTTCTTCTGCTTTGAGGACAAAAGTTTCCATTTCTGGCGCGATTTTCCACAAATCTTGGGTCGTTTGCGACAAAATTGTGTCGCTGTCGGCAGCATCTGCCACCGCATTTCGACTTTCTTGTGCCGCAATGTTTGTAAGCGGAATCGTGGATGTTTGCGCAGTAGGAATCGCCAGTTTGCCGAGTGATAGGGCAGTAGCTGTGGAGTTAGCCTGCAAAAGATTTGTTGTGTCTGTTGCGGCAGTTGGCGATGCTACGGGTGTTTTCGTCTTTGAAATCTGTTCGGCATCATCGCTTGTTTCTTGGCAAGCTGATGCCACGAGGAAAAGCAAAGCTGTTCCTACATAATGAAATGTACGGTTCATAGAATTGGAAAAATGAATAAATAAAATAAAAAAAATTCCTCGTTCTTTTATTATCTTTCAAAAACATTCATACTTGTATCTTTTTAGTTGATAAGTGAGAGGGAATAGTTGTAATAGAACATAAGTTAATTTTCACTTTTAATAAATGCATAATGCCAATGGATAAAAAAAGATACACGCTTGCAAAATTTTTTTCTAATTTTTTGAAAATATTATTACAAATCTTCTTCTCGCAAGAAAAAGAGAGAAACGGTTTTGCGTGTTCCGCTTTGCTCGTAATTTCTTGATTCCCAATTTTCTTCCTCGTTCCAATCCTTTTTTACTACGGTGCCATTTTCTGTTTGAATCGTATCAATAAAGGCAGCATTTGGGGGAACAAAAAAATCAGAACCATTAAAAATCACAAACTCATGGTTAGGGGCAATGGTATCCTTTTGAATCGTAAGTGAATCAGGCAAAGTATGATGGCTAACAATTAAGGGTTGTTTGCTGAGATTCACCACTTTACGCGTTAGTTCAGTCGCGTATTTACACGAAACCCAAATAAAACAAGAGGTAACAAGCCCCCAAATAATACTATTTTTCATTGCTTTGACTGTTTAGAAATCTTCATTTTTCATAAAAAATAACCGATAAGCTTTGTAGCCTTGCCCTGCATTGTAATCCACTGAATCCCAATTACTTGAGTTTTTCCATTCCTTTTTTATGGGAATTGTATCCGCTTTTTGAATAGAAATAGGCTCAATTCTTATTTTGAAATATTGCTCATTTGACACATAATTGCTGCTTTTGTTTTCGTCAAGTGATTTGCTTCGTTTAGCACCACTAAGCGTAGGAATCCCCACATCAAGGTTTAACATCAAGGTTTACGCCCCACCTTTTGGTAAAATGAGAATTAACGCCTAACATCACCGTAGATGCTTGTAAATCAATAAAATGAAGCGGGCGCAACTGAACTGCCAAACGATGAAGGGATTGCCCTATCAGCGACAAGTGTCCCAAAAGGAAAAAAATAACAAAGATTCTTTTCATCAGTAATAAAATTTAGTTGAGTGGTTTATTTTCAAACTGTAAACCTTTCACACAAAGGTAATTCA
>JBJXHA010000225.1:0-2784 GCA_046160275.1 Bacteroidia bacterium
TTATGGGCAATCCTGACCGCGCAGATGACTTTTTTGACCAGTCTATTATCCGCCCAAAACAAGCCAAAGATGACGGAACAATTGTGGAAACTATTCCCGCAGAAGTAATACAAAACATTGAATCACAAGGTATTGACGACAATACACAAATCACCTTTGAAAACAAAGGCATCGTACCTCTACATTTAGGCAGGTATGAAGATAACCTAAGTTATGACCCCACAATTGGCGTAATAATAAACCCCAATCAAAACATTAGCATCAAAGCAATAGGTTTAGGGCAAACAGGAAATAACTATCTCAATGTCAAGAATTTATCAGCGACTACAAGCGGCGAGTATCAATATTTGATTGTGTAGGGGGGATAAAGTTTCGATGTTTAGGTAAGAACTAGGCATTGACTAGCCCCTATCTAAACATTGGTAAATACACCTTTATTCGTAGTTCAAGCAGCATAAAATTTATGTTTATGACAGCAAGCAACTAGGCACAACCGAAGAACACCTAGGCGAATACATTATTTTGCGAAATGTTTGGAATTCTGCGATAAATATCGGAACTTTCACGCTGAAAAATACGGAGACGAATCAGGTCTTGGCATTGGATTCGGTGGTGCTAGATTCGGGAGAAAGAGTGATTGTAGCCTTTGGGAATGGCAGTCTTGCAGCAGAGGCACAGTTTATTTTGGCGAATAACTACCCCGACCAAAACCTAAGTGAAGACGGCTTGTATTGGCAGTGGCAAACAGACTTAATTCTCGGCGATGACGCAGCGCGTTTGCAGCTCTTTGAAAACAACATCAAACGCGATGAACTTCGCTATGGCGATGACATTGGGAAGTTGGCGGAGAATGACAGCTCGCAGGATAGTGTATATGTGCTGCGTAGGCAGGGCTATGAACAAGGGCAAAACGCCTCCGATTATCCCGAATATAGCAGGCAAAGCCAAAGGTGGGAAGAAACAGGTGAAGTAGCCATCATCTACGGTGGCTATGTGCTACGCCCCGTTAATCTCAAACGCTACGAGCTAAAAGACCATTTGGGTAATGTTCGCGTCATCGTATCCGATGTAAAAGACGCTACACTTGGCGCACAAGGCGGAGCTACCGCCTTCGCCGCTATCATCGAGCATTACAGTCACTACTACCCCTTCGGGATGGAAAAGCCGAGTATGGTGTGGGATAAGGGGGCGTATAGGTATGGCTACCAAGGGCAGGAAATGGACAATGAAATCCAAGGCATTGGCAACGCCATTTCCTACGAGTATCGTATTACAGACCCAAGGACAGGGCGGTTTTATAGTGTGGATCCCTTGAGTAAGGACTATCCTTATAATTCGTGTTACGCCTTTTCCGAAAATCGGGTGATTGATGGGATTGATTTGGAGGGATTGGAATTTTACTATGCGGCTGATGGGACTTTATTGGGGAAAGTAGGAAATAGTACAGAAGTAATGGTTGTGCAAGCACGGAACGTTCCTAAAGTTTTTGATGCAATATCCAAAATTAATAAGGGTTATTCCTTTGATGCTCCTCCACTTGCATTATACTCACAAGCACTTGGCATGACCAACGAAGAGTTGAATACTCGGGCTTTTATGTCAACACTTAAACAGACCGAGAATCATTGTGGAGAGGCTCTTCCTTATAATGCAAAGCATGGTGTTAATCAAGATGGTATTATTACTTTTACTGATAAAACATACGAAGAAGCACCAGAAGATTATGCAAACCACCCGTATGCAGACTCGAAGGGGGCATCGGCAGCAGGGGCATATCAATTATTAAGGAGTACCTTTAAAACACAAAGGGGAACCAATCCTAATGTAACGGATTTCGGACCTAATAGTCAGGATTATGCAGTTATTGGCGTTTTTGGAACAGAGGGGGTTGATGCATTAGAGTATATAAAATCGGGGGATTTGGCCCCAGCAGTTCAACGACTTACTAAAGACAAGTGGGGGAATACTCAATTTGCCTCCTTGCCAGGTGGGGGACAAGAAAAAAAAGGGTTTACAATGGAGGGCTTCCAAAAGATGTTCAAACAAAACTTTGTAAGAGAACTTAATAACGATTCGAATATTTCACTCCCCAAAGGGGAAATGTTTAAAAACTAAACGAATCAACGTATGAAAGGTTTAATATATGCTTGCATATTTTTATGTATCCTAAAAGGGTATTGGGTTGATGCCATAAACGTAAGAAATATGGAAAAACGAGAACAAACTCAAAGGGATTATCAACCAAGCGATTCGGTAGGGGCAAGCTTTATCGAAAAGCGAAATATCACGGTGGAAAAGTATGTGAATTTAGATTCGATAAACGCTACTTATCTCAAAATATCTACTTACTTTGTTTCAAACCACGTTAAGGTAGATCACCAGATATTAGAGTTTTGTCATAGCGGAAAAAGTGTTTCTACAATAAATGTTTGCAATATAAAAGTACTCAAAACAAGAAAGAATTTGAGAGGAATGTACCACCTGTTTAATGCTGGAGTGGATAGTGTAACGAATAAATTATTGTATGTCTTATATTTTTCAGCGTCAAATGGAGAACCTGAATATTATTTATTTTACAATGCTAAAGGGCAATTAGTTTTTTCTTGGTGGGTTACAAGAAAAGAAGAAAAAATACATATTTATAGTACATCTTTGACAAGAAAGGAGGTAGAAAAATATTTAAAAGCAGAAAGAAAAATAACATTTTTTGATGCCTTTTAGAAAAGGTTCTTCCCCAAGTACAATTAAGTCTTCCTGCTTTGCAGGGGACTTAATTGTAAAAAT
>JBJXHA010000226.1:0-3741 GCA_046160275.1 Bacteroidia bacterium
TTGTAAAAATAGTAGCGCGTTTAACCGCTTAAATAACTGGTATTATGGAATCTAAAGACTTTTTGGCAAATCAAGGGCAAATCTTTGAAGAAAAATTTGATTATTCGCAAAGGTATTTTAAGGTTAGTCCTATTAAATATGATATTCACGATTTAACGCCTGAGTTTCGCATACAAGAAGAAATGACAAAACAAGAGCGAGAAGAAATTTTTTGGCGAACCCTTCCCCTAACACTCATCAACGGGAGTTTGCAAGAGGGTCCGCCTAGGCTTTATGAAGTGCCTCGCTTTAAGGCTTTTATTACTTATGCCGATCTTCTTGTAAGTGAGAACATAAAATGCCTTTTTGAAAAATTCCGAATTAGTCGACATCGCTTTCAGCCTGTCACACTTGCCCCTACAAACCTAAGTACTGACTTGAAATACTATCTTTTTCTCATGGATGGAGATAGTTTCTTACAACAAGCCGATTTCTCAGCCCTCCAATTTCAAAGAAAAACACGAAAAAAATGGGCAGATAAATCAGACATCAGCCTTACTGAAAAAGGGGAAATAGAAGCGTATGAAACACTTGGTATTTTAAAGCGAGATTTACACGCTGAAGGCTACGAATATGTTCAATTTGAACCACTAAATTACCTTGCAAACAGTGAAGATGATATTTTTTCTATTGGATATCAGATTATTGTCAACGAATTTGTGAAAGAACTGATCGAAAAAGTATTTCCTAATCAAGTTAAATTTGAGCCAATGCAACCACCCAATATTAACATCCCCCAAATCATTTACGATGCAAAAAAGCATAGACAGATAGATTCAGCCATTGATTTTCCCATGAAAGCAGCAGATGCTAAAGTTTCAGAAGAAGTCCTTTATTTCTACGAAAAAGCGAAAAGATTAGCGGAGGAAGAAAATATTGAGATGGAAATTCCGCTGTTAGAAGATGAATTTACTGCCATTCAAAAAAGGTGGAAAGTCATTGTTCCTGAATCTTTTAAAACAAAATATAGAAACAATTACATTAACGAAGAAGCGTTTTCTTTTTCACCCATTTCAGATTTTTACCTTGAAGATGAATACGCAAACACATTCCCAGAAACTTACAAAGCCCTTATCATCGCAACAGACATAGGCGGCGATTTGCTTGGACTTATCTTGGAAAAAGAGGACGATTTTAGGCTGAGAGAAGACTTATATCTTTTTCTACATGAAACGGGAGAGGTCAAAATATACAATTGAAATAAGGCATTGACAAGAAACTTTTCCCCAAAAAGCCAACTAATCCTTTTTTCAATGCCATTATCATTGTCAAGCTACCCCAAATTGCCAAAAAATACGTAAATTTGCCGTTAAGTTGATAACTTTGTACTAAGTATAAAAGGCAACAAGGCACATAACTTTTAAATACCAAACTTTTATTTCGAAATGCTAAAAATACCATTTCAAACATTTACCCTTTCTAATGGATTGAAAGTGATTGTAAATGAAGACCATACGCTGCCGAAGGTGGTGTTGAATGTTTTGTATCATGTAGGGTCAAAGGACGAGGAAGCGCATAGAACGGGCTTTGCACATTTGTTTGAGCATCTGATGTTTGAGGGAAGTAAGCATATTCCGCATTATGATGCGCCTTTGCAGCAAGCGGGTGGCACAAATAATGCATTTACTTCTTGTGATATTACGAATTATTACTTAGAATTGCCATCGAATCAGGTGGAAACGGCTTTTTGGCTAGAATCGGACAGAATGTTGGAGTTGGATTTTTCGGAAGAGAAATTGGCAATTCAGAAAAGCGTGGTGATTGAGGAGTTTAAACAGCGTTATTTGAATCAACCTTATGGCGATGCCATGAATTTGTTGCGAGGATTGGCATTTCAAACGCATCCTTATCAATGGGCTACGATTGGAAAGGAAATTGCACATATTGAAGATGCAACTTTGCAAGATGTCAAAGATTTCTTTTTTGGGTATTACGCTCCTAATAACGCAACGCTTGTGGTTTCGGGAGATATTAGCCTCGCAGAAGCCGAAAGATTGGCAAAAAAATGGTTTGAACCTATTCCAAACCGTGCGTTGAAGAAACATAAGCTCCCCCAAGAGCCAAAACAAACAGGAGCGCGTTTTATGGAAACGAAGGGAGATGTTCCTTTTATTGGCATTTATAAAATGTATCATATTCCTGAAATCGCGCACAGAGACCATTATGTATTGGAAATGCTCTGCTTTTTATTGACAAATGGGAAGGCTGCTAAATTGTATCAATCTCTAGTACAAGACCAACAAATTGCAACTTCCGTAAGTGCTTTTTCTTGGGGAATGGCAGATCCTGGTGTATTGTCATTAAATGCACAACTCGCTGAAAATAAAAGTATTGAAGAATATGAAAAGGTGCTTTCTGAAACACTTGCCAACATTCAATCTTTGACAGAAGACGACTTAATTCGTACCAAAAACAAGTTTCAAGCAGGCTTTTTGATGGAAAAAATGACCTTATTGAACAATGCGATGGGCTTGGCTTGGTGCGACTTTTTAGGTGACATAAATTTATACAACGAAATGCCAAACATTTATGAAAGCATTACGTTAAAGGACATCAAAACTTGTGCAGCCAAGTATTTTGACGCAAGCAATTGCTCAACGCTGTATTATTTACCAAAATAAGCATAAGTGAACAATTAACAGTAAACAGTAATCAGAAGTAAATATCTGGTTATCAAGCAAGTAATTAGCAACTTACTTGTATTGAGCTTGCCGAAATATGTTGTTTACATTACATAATAACTATCATTTATCCATTATTAACTATCAATTATATGAGTGACTATTCAGAAAACAGTTGGGCGCAACACACCCAAGAACAGTTTATTCAAAGCGGAGCTGCCTCTGCTTTCATGCGCCAAGTGTATGCAATTATGGCATTTGGTTTGGCAATCACAGGCTTAACTGCTTGGTATTGCGGCAATTACGCTTTAGACTTATTGGCAATTGGCAAAGTTCCTTTTTGGATGGTAGGCGGAATGCGTTGGATTGTAATGCTTTCTCCTTTAGCATTCGTTTTGGCATTGTCTTTTGGCATTCAGAAAATGAGTTACACCGTTGCGAGTCTTGTATTTGCGTTGTATTCCTTAGTGAATGGCGTGGCACTTTCCTCTATTTTTATCATTTATACAGGTGGTTCTATTGCTTCGACCTTTTTTGTAGCGGCAGCAATGTTTGGAGGGATGGCTATTTATGGCTTGACAACCAAAAAAGATTTGACGAGTTGGGGTTCTATTTTGATAATGGGAGTAATTGGGCTAATTGTAGCAGGTATTATCAATATTTTTCTCCAAAGTTCTATCTTCAGCTTCATTCAATCAGTGATTGGAGTAGTAATTTTCGCAGGCTTAACCGCTTATGACGCGCAAAAATTGATGAATTATGGGCTTACAGCCGATGCAAATAACGAAGGCGTTCGCAAATATGCGATTATGGGCGCATTAGATTTATACCTTGATTTTATCAACTTGTTTCTTTATTTGTTGCGCTTGTTTGGCAGCCGCAGAGATTAAGTTGAAACCTAAAAGGGACTGTCTAAAAAGTTCGGAGCTTCTCGATAAGTTCCGAACTTTTTTTAATATTTTAAACAATTTCCTTCATTTGAAATTGCTTGCCTTTTGCAGCAATGCATAATTTAAAAACCTCTGTAATTCCATTTGCATCAAGTTCTGATTGATATTTATTGAGGTTCATTTGCTTTTCA
>JBJXHA010000227.1:0-8125 GCA_046160275.1 Bacteroidia bacterium
TATGTCCCCTTTTCTCTTTTTTTCTCCATAAATTTCTCTTATCTTTGACTATTCATTGCTAACAATAGACTATTTTTATTCACCAAATTTTATGAGAAAAGGCTTTCAATTGTCTCAGGCTTTAGTAGCAAAATTATGGGAGGGCTTGCTCAAAAAGTGTCCGAAACTTCAAAATGAGAAGGACTTAGAACACCGTGCTAGGCTTATCAAGCAAATTACGGCACAGCCTAATAACGAAAAATATGAGGTGGGCGATACGATTTTGATGCGTATGAAGCAGATTATTGGTTCTAAAAATGAATCTTTAGCGATGACGCATAACGTAGTTTCAGCACTTTGCAATTATATAGAAAACGAGGAATTAACGCAGGAAATCAAAACGGCAATTTTATTTGGAGAAGACAGAGCCGAACCTTTTTTTGGGGAATATTGGGTGTATTGGTGTGGCTTTTTGTCGCCTCATAATCAAGAAATTATGAGAGATTTTGAGTTAGTGATTACGATAGGTGGCGCGACCTTTATTAACCTCAGAAATGAGCATAAATATAGTGGAGAGGGTGAGAGCAAAGACGTTTATCAATATGCCAATAATTTGTTTTTGCATTTAAAAAATAAACATACTGCAACAGCCAAAGCCTATCAAATTATCGTGCACTTGGGTTTAGGTGATGTCAATACGCGCGGCTATTTTTCGGCATTGTATCACACAATAGACCATGATGGCATTCCTGTTTCGGGTCGTATGTTGCTCATTCGCAAGCATTTAGTAGAGAAAGCAAAACACGATGAGGAAGAGGCAAATCGTTTAATGGTACTCATAAAACGCTATTTTTTCGCAAAACCTAAGCTCCTATCATCTCATTTGATTACAAAATTAGAGTATTTATATAAAAACTCCTTAGCGACCTCCACCGATCACAAAGAAGCAGGTTTGTATGGCACTTGGTATTTATACCGACATGATGAGAAGCATCGGCAAGTGCTAGTGGCAAAAATGAAAATCGAGAATTATGCCTGCATACAATATGAGGGTTCGCACTTAACTTTTTCTGACGGTCAGTTGAAATTGTATGGGGTTTGCGCTTTTGTGATTACCTTAGAAAATAGTCTTCTTCCTTTGTCTATCTCGGGAAGCACACCCCTTGCCGCTAATTTGAAAAATGTGAATGAAATTGTGTGCCAATACAATACTTTTACGAGCAGAAATACACCTACACAAGGCACTTTGTTGATGAAAAGAGAAAAAAGTATGGAGGTATTAGAGGCGGAAGATTTTAAGGCGCTTCATCACACAGAAAGAAATGAAGGCGAAAGCCCCAGCCTTTCTGCCATAAAGGACATACAGGCTTCCTATCAAAATATGCAACCCATGATTTATTATTATGACCTCAAAGAGGAGGAAAATGGCGATAAATCCATCATTCCTGAAGACTTAGCATCTTGGGAAAAAGCAGGAATTTGGCATATATTAAAAAAACTAAAAACTAATCACTAAGTATTTGGTAATAATTAGTTTATGTTAATGCTTTCACTTAAAATGCTGATAATAAGCGAGTTGAAATCATTTTCCATTGTAAAGTATTAATTATCCATTACTTAATAATCAATACTTTACAATCTAAACAATCGCCCTATTTTCACCTTACAAAACCCGCCCCTTAATCCTCCTAATTGAAATAGAAAGCGAATAGCAGGTAAAATGTTCAAATGACAATAGTTATAAATATCTTATGCAAAATTTTTCTACTTATTTACGCTTATTGTGTATAGTTTTGTTTTCGGGTTTATTAGCAGCTTGTGTTACGCAGAAAGCAAAAATTTCTCTCAAAGACAGGTTAGACCTTGCGATTGCTCAAGAAATTGAGATGACCAAAGACCCCGCCTTGGGCTATGTCCCTAAAGACCGCCTATTAGATGCAATCGCTTGGAAGAAAAAGATGGAAATAGAGGATAGTCGGGCAGCAATTTCTAATTTTACGTGGAAGGAATTAGGTCCCGCAAATGTATCGGGGCGCACTCGAACGATTTGTATTGATGCGAATGATCCTACGGGAAGAACTATTTGGGCGGGAAGTGTTGGAGGCGGTTTATGGAAAACCACCGACATCACAGCAGCCTCTCCCAACTGGACACCTAGCAATGATTTGTTTGAGAACTTAGCCGTAACCACCATCGCGCAAGACCCTTCTAACGCCAATATTCTGTATTTTGGCACAGGAGAAGGAACAGGTAATGGAGATGCCATTCGAGGGTTTGGGGTATGGAGAAGCGCAAACGGCGGTTCAACTTGGGCGCAATTAGCATCAACGACGAATAGCAATTTTAACTTTTGTCAAAAAATTGCAATCACTAATACAGGTGTTGTGTTAGTTGCCACCATTACTGGCGGATTAAGACGCTCCACGAATGGCGGAACAACTTTTACCAAAGTATTAGGAACAGCATTAGGCATTACAGGAGCTAACAGCAATGTTTGTTGGGATGTAGAAGTTGCAGCGAACGGAGATATTTATGCAGCATTGGCTGGCTCTATTCACAAATCCACAGATGGAGGTGCTACTTTCGGTGCAGCCATGACCTTGCCCATTACAGCGGGACGTATAGATTTAGCCTGCGCGCCCAGTAACGCGGCTTGTGTATATGCCTTGATAGAACAATCAAGCGTTGTAAATGGGATTATTCGAACGCTTGATGGAGGAACGACTTGGACGAGCCGCTCCGAACCCAATGATGCTGATACAGGCATTGCCGATACAGACTTTTCGCGGGGACAGGCTTGGTTTGACTTAACCATTGCCGTTGACCCGAATAATGCAAACGTTTTGATGACTGGCGGAATTAATTTGTTTAAGTCTAGTGATGGTGCAAATACATGGACACAAATTTCGCACTGGTATGGTGGTTTTGGGGAGCAGTATGTCCATGCCGACCAACATTATATTATTTATAGACCTGGTAGTTCTACGGAAGTCTATTTTGCCAATGACGGAGGAGTCTATCGTTCTAGCAATGGTGGGGCGGTTAATCCAACCATCGCTTTTAAAGGCGATAATTATAATGTTACCCAACTTTATGCCTGTGCCATGCATCCAAACGCTCAAACTAGTTATTTTTTGGCGGGTTCGCAAGATAATGGCACGCAAAAATTCCAACAAAACGTTATTCAAAATACAACAGAGGCAACAGGAGGCGATGGCGCTTTTTGCCACATTGACCAAAACCAACCTCAATTCCAAATCACTTCCTACGTTTATAACTCCTATTATCGTTCCGCGAATAATGGCGCATCATGGACAGGTGTTACGCACTCTGGCTCCGAAGGGCGGTTTATTAACCCCACAGATTACGATGATGTAAGCAATCTTTTATATTGCGCTAGAGCTAATAATCAATATGCGAGATGGGACAATCCGCAAACAGGTTCTACCTTTAATGTTATCACTGCCACAGCATTTGGGGGAAGGGTTTCTGCCATCAAAGTGTCTCCTAACACCAACAACCGCGTATTTTTTGGCATCGGTATAGGTAAAGTTGTGCGTGTGGATAATGCAAATACAGCAACGCCTACTTTCACAGACATCAGCACAGGTTTGCCCGCCTCCTACATTTCTTGTGTAGAAGTAGAAACAGGGAATGACAATCATTTATTGGTAACCTATAGCAATTATGGGGTAAATAGCATTTGGGAAAGCCTTAATGGGGGAACAAGTTGGACAAGTGTGGAGGGCAATTTGCCTGATATGCCTATTCGTTGGGCTTTGTTTAATCCTAATAACAGCGACCAAGCAGTGATAGCTACAGAGTTAGGAACTTGGAGTACCGATAATTTGAATGGAGGGAGTACAAATTGGGGCGCAAGTAATTCGGGTTTTGCCAATGTAAGGGTGGATATGTTGCAATTAAGGGCTTCGGATAAAGTGATAATTGCGGCTACACATGGGCGCGGCTTGTTTTGGTCTGATGTTTTCACCGACCCTACGGCAAACTTTACGGCAGATAAAAAAACTACCTATCAAAATACAACCATCCAATTTAGCGATATTTCCTATAAATCAACCGCTTGGTCATGGAATTTTGGAGATGGAACAACCTCTACGCTTCAGCACCCTACCCATAGTTATACTACTGCTGGTCTATATGATGTTTCTCTTATCATCAATGCAGGCGCAAGTGCTATTACAAAAACGGGGTTTATTCAAATTCTGCCTGACAAGGGAACTCCTTACGCTATTGCTGATGGGGGGAATTTTGAGGTAAATCCCCTCCATTTTGGCGCAAATATAGCATCAGGGACTACTTGGCAAAGAGGTGCTTCGGCAGTAGCAGGAAAAAGTGGTACGGTATCAGGTACAAATGTTTGGGTTACAGGACTTACAGGGAATTATGTCAATAATAGCATTTCGCAACTTTGGACGCCTAACTACAATTTTTCGGCATCAGGGAGTTATACGTTGAGTTTCTCTGCCAAGTATAACACCGAAGTTGATTATGATGGGTTTCGTGTAGAATATTCTTTGGACAGAGGAACAACTTGGTTTCCTATAGGAACAACTACCGCCACAGGTTGGTACAATTTTGCAAATACAAATGGAGATGCGAGCTTTCCCGTAAATGAGGCTTTTTTCGCAGGGAATTTTGGAGCAGCTTTTACTAACTACACGCGAGATATTTCTTTTTTGGCGGGAAATGCGAATGTTGCTTTTCGTTTTGCGTTTCGCTCAGACGGTTCTCTCGTAGGCCCAGGAATAGCCATAGATAATTTTGCGATTAGTTCTCCTTTTAATCCCGTTTTGCCTGTTGCTTCCCTGAATTTTACAGCAAGTAAAGAAGAATCCGCAGTAAACTTAGCTTGGAATACCCAAAAAGAGGTGAATGTTTCTCACTACGCGCTGGAAAGAAGTACAGACATGGCAAATTTTGGAGAAATTGCAGAGCTAAAAGCAAGAGGTGGGGACGAAAACAGCTATCATCACACCGATAAGCTAGATTTTTTCGACCTTAGTGCCCAAAATTGGCTTTATTATCGTCTGAAAGTGATAGACATTGACAATAGCTTCGTCTATAGCAGCCCCCAAAAAGTTTATCTGGGAGATATGCAGCCACAGAAAATGAGTATTTCGCCAAACCCTTTTACAGATTACCTGCAACTTTCTGCCAACAGCCAAATTTTGCAAGTTTTACTATTTGACACAAATGGGAAACTTGTTCATCAAGAAAATAACATCAATCAGACCATTTTCAAGCTGTATTTTCCACAAAAATTGGCAAAAGGAAATTATCTCTTAAAAGTAATTCGTCAAGACAAAACGGAAAGTGTTCCTGTGATATGTGAATAAACTGAGAGATTGCCTGAAAAGGTAGTTACAAAAATGAAAGAGGGGCAAACTCATTTGTGAGTTCACCCCCTCTTTCTATTTTATACGTATGCCTCTTAGTAATGCGAACAAAATAAGTCAATAATTTCAAAAATATATTTACTTGATAGCCAAGACTTTACTTCTGATAACTGTTTACTGTTAATTGTTCACTGATACTTAGTTATCAAACATTCTCTCAAACCCTGTCAATTTTGTACTTTTGCTAGGGTTGCTTGGGCGTTTGTTGGTTGCAGGAGCTGGTTTAGTTGCTGCTTTGCTAGGCGTAGGTGCAGGAGCTTCTGCTTTTTCTTCTGTAGCAGTCTCGCTAGTTGCGGCTGGTTCAGTAGGTTTTACAGGAGCTTTTGCCGTTTTGCTTGTAGGTTTTGCGGGAGTTTTAGTAGCAGGCGCAGCAGGTTTGCCTTTATACTTAATCTCTGGGGCAATTTTCGACAATTCTTTTGGGTCTTTAATTACCAATAATTCCACCCTACGGTTCAATAATTTTTTATCGAAGTCGCTGTTATCATTTAAGGGATTTTTTTCTCCATAATAACGATAAATCACGCGGTGCGACTCAACTCCCATAGATTCTAAAAAGCCTTTTGCAGCTTGCGCACGTCTTGCAGAAAGCGCTTCATTCGCCTTGTCATCTCCTTCATTATCTGTATGCCCCGCCAATAAAATAATCCATTCAGGATTTTTGCTCATCTCTCTGCCCAAAGAATCCAAAATTTGGAAAGAACGCTCCCACAAAGAAGCACTTCCCGAATCAAAATACAAATGCAAACGATTCATAGGAGGGAAATGATAGGTCAGGCTATCTTTCACAGGAGCTGACGGCGTAGGAGGAGTAGCAGGTGTAGGAGTTGATTCTGGGGCTTTTACGATTTCGCTTACCTCCACATAATCATACACAAACATCGCTTCTGATTTTTTAGAATACTCGCCCAAATTAATCGTAACATTCTCTTTTTGGTTTTCTAAAGCACTTCTATTCGCGCCTGCAAAATTACCAATAGAAATGTACTTTTCGCCGCCTGCCGCAACATATTTTGCTGTAACTTCCATCCATTCAGAACTAGAAGACAAATTTGTTCCTTTTACAGGCAACAAACTCACATAGGGAAGCGAATAATTCTCTGCCCCTCTCGGATTCAAGGGCTTATCAGAAAGATAGACACTAATCTCGCTGATAGGTTTCCCAACATAAATTTTAGGACAAACCACGCGCATCTTAATGGTATATTCTACTTTTGCTTTTAATGGAGACGAAAATGTGCCTTGCATCACTTCCGTATAATTAGAAAGCTGCCCTCCTTTTAGCGGATTGACATAGTAGCCAAACATCAACCCAAAGCAAGTTTTACCATACGGAGTTGGGGTAAAAATACTTTTGAGCGACATTCCAATACCCATCAATTGTTGCCCTGTACCTACACATTTGCTTTGCGGCTCTGTGTAAATATCTGGCGTAAGGTTCGTCCCTTTCCAATTCACTGGAAACGTATCATTTGGCATAAAATCTTCTAAACTGGGATTTAGGACAAGATTCTGCCCCCAAGCCATGAAACTGCCTAAAAAGCATAGACTTAGCAGTAAAATTCTTTTCATATTTTTGTCAAAATTAAAATTATTGGAACAAATATGGCGTTAAAATTACAAAAATATTGCGCCTTGCATACAAAAAATCAAATTTCTTTGTATTTTTATGCTGAATTACTAATAAAAACGTTTTATTTCTATCAAAACTACACTCATTTTTATATGAATTTTATGAAAAAATGGCTGGTTCTTTTCTTTTTAGGAAAAGGGATGTTGGGCTTTTCGCAGGGGGAATTATTGCCGCCAAAACCTGTAAACGCAACTCCTGCAACAACATCTCCCAATTCGGTGGCAACACCTAACGCGACGACTAACACCGCAACACCTGCACCTGCTTCGTCAACTACGCCCAGTACTTCTGCTACAAGCACAAGCACCTCAAGCAATACAACTGCGAGCAGTAGCAATTTGTTATCTAGCCCTTGTGTGGAGTTTCAACAACTCAATCATTCGATTCGAGAGGGCTTAATTGGCAAGGAAGATGCAAAGTTAGTATTCAAGTATTTAATTCCTCAATTGCGCTTATATTTTGCGGAAAAAGGAGGAGTTCACACACCAAGAGAGGCTTGGCGTTTTCCTTTGGCAGGTTATACCTATAGCGCCATTGGAGGCAAAAACGGAAGCGGTTATACCAGCAAGGGTTTCGATTATTTTGATGGAAATCGCTCAACGGCACACCCTGCGCATGATATTTTTATCCGCGACAATAACCAAGATGAATTAGATGATGTTACTTATTCTCATGTTCCTGTGCTTTCCATGTCGTCAGGCGTGGTAGTGGTGAGTAGAAATGACTGGTATCCAGGAGACCCCTCGCGTGGGGGCAATAGTGTTGTGATTTATGACCCTACGAGTAATGCCTTATTTTCGTATGCACACAATGCTTATACCTTAGTTTCTGTTGGCGACATCGTGTATGCAGGGCAACAAATCGGCGCAGTAGGCAGAACAGGCAAAAATGCCTACGAAAAGCGTTCTCCCACACATTTACACATTTCTTATTATAAAATTAGCGACCTCACAGGTTTGCCTTATCCCGAAAATACCTATCAAGAGTTGGTGAATAGTAGTAGAAGGAGTTATTAATACCAATCGGGTTTTTAAATTGTTATAAGCATCTGATAGTCAATAGTTTTAATCATTCTCCATTATTAATTATTAACTCA
>JBJXHA010000228.1:0-9556 GCA_046160275.1 Bacteroidia bacterium
CGCTTTTTTTCGGCAATTTCTTCTTCAAATAACAATTCAATGCTCTCTACCCGAATTTTGGCATCGTTATTTGGAGTCGGAAACGTAATTTCGCATAAATAGTTTTTGTTACCAATCGGAAAATTAAACTCCTTATTCAAGCCTATTTCTGTTAACCTTTCCGTGAAACGGTCTTCAAAATCCTGCCCAAAATTGCCATATTCGGGTGTACCATAATAAACAGAGCGCAGCGTATTACTCGCCTCTTGCACCCAAAAACTATCCACTTCTACGACTTCCGTTGCCTTCAAATACAAATTGAACGCAATAAAATGTCGTTTACAGCCATGATGCGAAATCACCAAATAGCGATTTTCATCTAGCCGCCCCATCTCTTGCTGCATCAATGCCAGCCATTTATGCTCCGTAAAAAAAGGATTAAATGGCTGGATCAATGGATGCAAATATTTTTCCTTCAAACGACAATCTTCATTGGTGATCGTTTGTGCATGAAGTAGTTGCAGAAGGAAAATGAGAGAAAAAAATATTTTTTTCATGAAATTAGTATCATTCAAGAACAGAATATCACGCCAAGCCCACAATCTCTCTTACTTCATCTAAAGTCTTTCTTGCTTTTAGACGGATTTGGGCTGAGGCAGCACGAATTTCCGCTTCCACCTGCTTGGGATTCGCCATTAATTCCGCGCGGCGAGCTTGCATTGGCAACAATAAACCCATGACAGATTCTGCAAGTGCTGCTTTTAAGTCACCGTAACGTCTTTCGCCTTCATTATATCTTGCTAACAAATCATCGTGTAAATCTGCTCTACCACAGGCTTTTATCAAACCAAAAATATTGGCTACCCCCACGCTCATTTCGCCTTCAGGTGTGTCGCCAGAATCGGTAACGGCAGTTTTGATTTTTTTGCGCAAGCTCTTTTCATCTTCAAATACATACAAACAATGCTTTTCGCCCAAACTTTTCGACATTTTTTTTGTCGGGTCGGCAAGGGATAGCACTTTTGGAATTTCAGTAAACAAAGCCTGCGGCTCTTGAAAATATTCCGTTTGAAATTGATGATTGAAACGATTGGCAATGTTACGAGAAAGCTCAATGTGCTGCTCTTGGTCTTTGCCAACTGGCACAAAATCAGGATGATACATCAAAATATCAGCAGCTTGTAAGACGGGATAGGTAAACAAACCCGAGGAAATAAAACTTTCTTTTTGCCCTTCCTCAATTTGTTGCGATTTGTCTTTGAATTGCGTTTGGCGCGTCAATTCTCCATAAGAAGTTACGCAACCTAACATCCACGCCAATTCCGTATGCTCAGGCACAAGCGATTGAATGAATAAGTTTTCAGGTTTAATGCCACAAGCAAGCAAATCTATCGCCATATTCCAAGTCGTTTTTCTCAAAGTTTCGGCATGATACGGCACCGTCATCGCATGATAATCCACTACGCCATAGACACAATCATATTGTGTTTGGAGTTCTACCCAATTTTTTATCGCACCTAAATAATTGCCAAGGTGCATGCTGCCTGTTGCTTGAATGCAAGATAAGATTTTTTCCATTACTGTTATTACTAAACTATTTTTATTGTTGTTGATAATCAATGATATGATTGTATGTTTAAAACAAAGTAGGCACTTCCATTTGTGCTTTGGATTTTTGTAATCGCTCCTCAATAATAGGGAGATAATTTTCTTCGATTTCAATGCCAATATAAGAAAAACCTAATTCTTGCGCAGCAACTAATGTAGTGCCACTTCCCGCAAAAATATCCAATACAATGTTATTTTCATGAGGCGGAACAAGCGTTTGGATTAATTTTTTCATCAAAGACAAAGGCTTTACCGTACAATGTTCAAACTTTTCTTCTTTGCTGCGATACGTATAATTTTCCAAAATATTGGATTGAAAAGAACCGTCTTGGTTTGCAGTTTTGAAAACGCCCACATTTGTTTCTTGCAGCGTTTCCCAATAATTATTAATAAGAGGTTTTTGCACAATCAAAACAGCTTCCCATTCATTTCTAAAAGCACTATGCCAACCTTTCCATTTTTCTGCATCAGGTTCTTCCATTTTTTTTAACTTTTCTGCCAAATTTAAGCCTTTAGGAATACCCGAATTTCTGCGAAAAACGAGTATATCTCTTGTATAAAAACCACAATCTTCTAAGGCAATTTGAACGTGCGCAATAGAACGATTACTGTTAAAAACGGCTACGGGTGCGCCCGCTTTACATACATTAAATAATTGCTCCCCCCATTTCCGAATCCAATTCATGTATTCCAAGTCATTTTGGCGATTTCGTTCATACCAGCGTTTATTTCTCACTCCCCCAGCCAAACCACTGCCGTAAGGGATATTTTTTACCATGGTTTTGCTATTTTGTACCCTTTCTATTCGCCTTTTTACCTCTTTATCATCCCATTTATGTCCAATAAATTCATAATTATAAGGCGGGTCTGTGATACAACAAGCGATACTATTTGTAGGGAAGGTTTGCAAGACCTCAATACAATCGCCTTGATATATTTTATTAGTTTCTAGCGTCATCATTTTGAAAAAGGTTAAATTGTTTTGATTTTATTTGTGTTATCATCCATGCTTTTAGGTCAAAATTTGTTTCAGTTTGAATATACTCAAAACTTTCTTCTTCTTGTAATACAGTCCAACCTGCTACTTTACAAGCGTTTATAGCACTTGGAAGGTTATCACTTCTAAGGAGTAAAATAATAGGTTGATAGCCTTCTGTTGTTAAAAGATGTGCGTATTGTTTCCATTTTTTAATTGTGCCAGAATCGCCTGAACCCATTCGATATTTTACATCTATGGCATCTTTCCCGATAAAAAGGTCGGCAGGCTCATCTGCACCAAATTTTTTTGCATCAATAAAATCCTCTCGTTTTATTTGAAACAATTCTTTTACCATTAATTGCCAACACATTCCCAGCTCTCGCCCCCAATACTGCCTATTCTCAACTTTTTGTTCAGGAGTGATTCCAAATATTTCCATTAATAAATCACTTTTTCCTTCTTCTTCATTTTGCTCTTTTGCCTCAAAATTGCTTTTATATTTGGCAAGAATAACAGTGAGCCTTTCGTCTAAATCTTTATCCATACTTCAACCGATATAATGAACCACAAAAGTAGTAAATTTTAGGTGTAAAACGCAAAAAGGCGACTTATCACAAGCCGCCTTTTCTCACCTTTTATTTTAAAAAATCATTTTTAATTTCGAAATAAGTAGTGTCAAGGCTTTGACACTACTGCCATAGTTTATGCAAAAACACATATTCTAACAGCGAAAGGAATCGCGTAATGGCTGATTCTCTTTGGGGTTTTTCTTGGTGCGCCAAAACCTGCACCGCGTTTTGATGTTCTACAGGTTTTAGATTATAAGTTACTGCTTTTGATTTATTTGCATCTAAAGAAACTTCTAAAGCCTGATAAGAATATAAGGAAAATTGCAAATGGTAGTTACCTGATGGAAGCTCCACTTGAAAATTCCCTTTTGCATCAGTGTAAGTACCCGTTTCGGTTTCTTTTACCTGCACATATACGCCAGAAATACCTTCACCTGTATATTTATCTGTCAATTTTCCTGAAATTTGTACACCATCGGCATACGCATAAGTAGCAGAAAAGGCAATGATAAAAATATTAAAAAGAAAGAGTACCAGCGTTTTTTTCATTTTTTTGATAATTTACTCGTGAAATATGCGGTTTTTACGTTACTTGTTGTTGTTTTGTTTCAAATTCGTGTAAGATTTTTTTCATTTTGATGTTTTTGGTATAAAATTTTCCCTATATTTTCTCTATTTTATTTCGTATTTTTGCCCATGAATTTAAGCCTAGCAATGTTTTAAAACCATGCTAGATCTAAAAGGGCATTTTCACTTTTCTTATTTACGTTAATTATTTATGAGTAACCGTACAGTTATCACATTCATTTTCACGCTATTTGGCATTTTTTGGATAATGACAGAAATGGGTTGCAATCGCCAACGTGACTATATTATTCCTACAACATGGCAAATTTATCCTACAACGGCAGGAAAATATCGCATTTACCGTGTTTCTGAAACGACTTATACAACAGCAGGTCCTCAAACGGCCGAGTATTATGTAAAGGAAGAAATTGGGGCGGTAGATACCGCATTAGATAATTTGCAAAGACCTATTAGTCAAGTTACGAGTTATCGTTCTCCGCTTCTTGCCAGTGGTTATGATTTTACCGTGGATAGATTGTGGGCAGTGTATAAAGATACGACTTCTTTCTTGGAAGAAATTAAAGATGGGCGTAGATATATGCTCTTAAAATTTCCCGTTTATGCAGGGGCGCAATTTACGTGGAATCCTTTTGTTCACATTGATGATAGCAAAGAAGAAAAGGAATTGTATCGTTATATTTCGGCAGATAGCAGTATGGAAGTACAAGGAAATACTTACGAACATTGTGTGTTTTTGCAAGAAGGCGATAAATTAGAAGATGGAAAGGACTCTGTGGGGGTTACCTATCGCAAAGCATTTAGTGTGTATGCGCCCAATGTAGGAAAAGTATATCGCTATTATAAAAGAAAAGCATACAAAGGAAGCGGTACAAATACAATAGATACAGAGAAATCTAGAACGATTATCGAAGAATTAGTGGAGCATAACTAGAAAAATAGTTCAACCTCAAAACGGCTAGTAATGAATTAACCTGTCATTACTAGCCGTTTTTATTACTTCCTATAAAAAAATGCGTGCTTTTCTTTTGTTACTTATTTTTTCTGCAACCTTCTCCGTTTTTTCGCAAACCCTTCAAAGTGAGCTAAATAAATCCGCTACTTTGGTTTTTTCTTGTGCCGTAAAAGTGAATGATTCTATTGCTATTCCAGACATTGCGCAAAATGCTCCCGCCTATTTTCTTATCACCTTATCCGCACAGGGGAAAAATATTCTTCAAGTTCATGCAAACCCAGAACCTTATCTCTCTTACTATGAAGCAAATGATAGTCTTTGGCAAACCTTACGGACCTGTTTGGAAAAAGAGTTACTATTATGTCAAGTTGCCCCCCCACAATGGAAACCACAAAAGGGGGTAAGCAAAAAAATCTTAAAACAATTAAACCAAAAAGAAAGTACACAACCCAATATGGGTTTGCAAGTATTTGTGTGTTTACTTTGCCTTACTCCTTCTTTCCAAAATACAGAATGGACAGGAAAATTTATTTCATGGGAAATATTAACCCCTTGGTAAGCAACGCACTCGAATGACTTATTTTTCTGTATAAAAACTGCCAATTTGTCCTTCTTCTGCCAAAAATGTCAAAAAAAAGTCAATGGCACTAAGATTGTGAACAACTGAATAAAAAGAATTCACTATTAAAATTGTTCATAAACCAATATGGGTAAAATTATCGGTATTGACTTAGGCACAACCAACTCCTGCGTTTCGGTTATGGAAGGAAACGAGTATGTTGTGATTGTAAATGCAGAGGGTAAACGCACTACCCCGTCAGTAGTTGCTTTTACCAAAGATGGAGAGCGTATCGTAGGCGAACAAGCTAAGCGCCAAGCACTTGTAAACCCAACTAAAACGATTCGTTCAATCAAACGCTTCATGGGGCACACCTATAGCGAAGCTCAAGGAGATGCAAAAACCGTATCTTACACAATAACAAGTGGTCGCAATGGCTTGGCGGTAGCCTCTATTGATGACCGTACTTATACGCCCCAAGAAATTTCTGCGATGGTACTTCAAAAAATGAAGAAAACTGCAGAAGATTATTTGGGATATGAAGTAAAAGAAGCGGTAATTACTGTGCCTGCTTATTTCAATGATGCACAACGTAATGCAACCAAAGAAGCGGGTGAAATCGCAGGTTTGACAGTTCGCCGTATCATCAACGAACCTACTGCTGCTGCCCTTGCTTATGGTTTGGACAGAAAAGGAAAAGATGCAAAAGTGGCAGTTTTCGACTTAGGAGGTGGTACTTTTGACATTTCTATCCTAGAATTGCAAGACATTGATGGCGAAATGGTATTTGAAGTACTTTCTACCAATGGCGATGTTCATTTGGGTGGAGATAATTTCGATACAGTGATTGTAAATTGGTTGGCAGAAGAATTTATGCGTGAAAATCCAGGCATCGACCTTCGCAAAGATCCGAAATCGCTTCAGCGTTTGCAAGAAGCTTCGGAAACTGCGAAAGTAGAATTGTCAGGCTCTACGAGCGCGCATATCAGCCTACCTTATATATATATGGCAAGCTCAGGTGCTTTGCACTTGGAAAGAGATTTGAGCCGTTCTAAATTTGAATTGTTGGCAGAAAACCTTTTCCAACGTTGTTTAGAGCCTTGTCGCAAAGCTGTTGCTGCTTCAAAACTTAAAGTAGAAGCAATTGATGAGGTGATTTTGGTGGGTGGTTCTACTCGTATTCCAAAAGTACAAGAAATTGTAAAAGAATTTTTCAAACGCGAACCTAATCGCAGCGTAAATCCTGATGAGGCAGTGGCAATTGGTGCGGCTGTTCAAGGTGGGGTATTAGCAGGTGATGTAAAAGGGATTCAGTTGCTTGATGTAATTCCATTGTCTTTGGGAATTGAAACTTTGGGCGGTGTATTTACCAAAATGATTGAGGCTAATACAACCATTCCTACCAAAAAAGTGGAAGTATTTACAACTGCTGCGGATAGCCAACCTTCGGTTGAAATTCATATCTTACAAGGAGAGCGTCCAATGTCAACTGATAATCGTACCTTGGGTAAATTTCACTTAGATGGAATTCCTCCTGCACCTCGCGGTATGCCTCAAGTAGAAGTAACTTTTGATGTAGATGCAAACGGAATTTTGAATGTTTCTGCGCGTGATAAAGGAACAGGTAAAGAGCAAAAAATCCGCATTGAAGCTTCGACAGGATTGAGCCAAGCAGAAATCGAAAGAATGAAGCAAGAGGCAAAATTGAACGAGGAAGCTGACAAACGTAGAAAAGAAGAAGCTGAAAAATTCAATCAAGCAGATACTTTGATTTTCTCTACTGAAAAACAATTAACTGATTTGAAAGATAAATTGTCAGACGGAAATCGTGAAACGATTCAAAACGCACTTAATCATTTGAAAGAAGTGTATGCAAAACGCGACCTCTCTCAAATTGAAGCCGCAACTGCAGCCTTAAATCAAGCATGGCAAACAGCATCAGCCGAAATTTATGCAGAGCAACCTAATGCAAATCCCGAAAATATGGGCAATCCAAACCCAAATCCACAAGGGCAAAAAGAAGCAGAGGTAACTGACGTAGATTTTGAAGAAGTAAAGTAAAAAAAGTTTCGAAAAAATTTGGAAGTTATAAAAAAAGCCATTACCTTTGTACTGTGTTTTAAATGTAACACCACCAAAATAGATTGTTTCGGAATAACTGAAAATATAGGGTTTTTCATAGTTGTAAAGTTAGCCTGCTATTCCGGGAGGAATAGTGGGTTTTTCTTTTTATGAAAAATTTTTACTTACAAAAACGCTTGTGCTATAAAAGGCTCAAGCGTTTTTTCAATATCCTTTTTGCCATTTCTCCAAAATTTTTGTTTTTTCGCAGAAAATTAAGACTTATGAATCGCTGGAAATTTATTTTCGTTTTGCTTTTTTTGCAATTACTTGGGCAGTTGCCAACTGTGGTTTTTGCACAGGAAAGCGAGTTAGATTCAATTCCGAAAAATAAAAGGTTGAATCGCATTATGTTTGTCAAGACCAATGATGAGGTACATTGTTATCGCATTGTCAAAGACATGGATTTGTATCGGCAGGGCTGGGACACGCTAGAGCAGGTGATGTTTTGGAATGATGTATGTACGTTGGAGCCTGAATATAGCGCGGTGTATGATATGAAAACGCGGGAAATGTTTGCCTACGTTTCTACGCATCGTTGGTATCGTTGTGGCGCAGCGAAACGTTCAGTTATTTTGGATAGTGTTCGCAGAGAATATGGTTTGCCAGCTAAACACGAATTATCGGTTGCTGCAGGGCGGAGCGATTTTTATTTGTTTCAAGAAACGATTCCCAACATTCACAAAGCAGTTGATATTTTTATTAGGGACAAAACCGACCCTTGGTATGCGCAAGCCATTTTGTTAATAGAAAGCCCTGGAAATAAGATAAAAACTTCTTACACTGGCGCTTGTGGAGCATTTCAAATTATGCCCGAAGTGGCGGCAGATATGGGCTTAATTGTCAATGAAACGGTGGATGAGCGTAAAGACTTTGCAAAATCGGCAAAGGCGGCTGCAGGTTTGCTGCGCAAAAGCTGTATTCCACAGGCAAAAGCAATGCTCAACAAACGCGGCATCAAATTTTATGAAACAGATTTGTGGTTTCGCTTGCTCGTGATGCACTGTTATCATGCAGGTCCAGGTAATGTGGCGACAGCCTTGAACAAAATTGCCCCAAAATCGGGCGGAATGTGGCTGATTCAAAAATTATGGAAAACTTCGGTAGGCGGTTTTCAAAATGAATCTCAAAATTACTCGCAAATTGCCGTAGCTGCGGTATATGAATTGATGAAAATTGTGGAGGAACAAGGCGATATTATCTGTGATGTGAAAGATTTGGAGTTTTAATCCCTTTTCTTTCTTTTTTTGCTTATTCCAAATAAAACCAAGAACTTTGCAAGCAATATTACCGTTTAAAATAATGGGTTGCTTGCGTTTCCGCTTGCGCTCATCATTCAATTCACCGTTAAAATTTCTTTTATGGATACGTTACCTCCAACGAAAATTCTTGTAATTGGCGCGTTAGGGCAAATCGGCAGCGAATTAACTGATGCTTTACGCCAAATGTATGGACAAGATAATGTGATAGCTTCTGACATCAGAAAGGCAAGTGAAGTGTCAAATGTAGGGCTTTATGAACAATTAGATGTTACCAACAAAGAGAGATTGTACCAAATTATTAACGATTATCAAATTACGATAGTCTATAATTTGGCGGCAGTACTTTCTGCAAAAGGCGAGCAAAACCCTATGTTTGCTTGGCATTTAAACATGACAGGGCTTTTGAACACTTTGGAAGCGGCACGCGAAACTTGCTTAAAACAAATTTTCTGGCCTAGTTCCATTGCCGTTTTTGGACCTACTTCTCCCAAAAATCATACACCGCAAACGACTGTTATGGAGCCAAACACAGTGTATGGCATTAGTAAATTGGCAGGGGAAAGATTGTGTGCTTATTATTCGGAAAAATTTGGGATAGACGTGCGAAGTATTCGTTACCCTGGCTTGATTGGTTATAAATCCATGCCTGGTGGCGGCACTACGGATTATGCCGTTTCGATTTATCATAGTGCGGTAAAAGGAGAGCATTTTGAATGTTTTTTGAGTGAAAATACGCCTTTGCCGATGATGTATATGGAAGATGCGATTCGCGCCACGATTGAATTAATGACAGCACCGAGCGAGCAGGTGAAAATACGTTCTTCGTATAATTTGGCAGGAATGAGTTTTACCCCTGTCGAAATCGCCGCCGCAATTCAAAAAGAAATTCCAACTTTTAGCATTAGCTACCAACCCGATTTTCGCCAAAAAATCGCCGAC
>JBJXHA010000229.1:0-11682 GCA_046160275.1 Bacteroidia bacterium
ATTTAAAAACCTTAAGACTTTTGATAAAGTACTTAATATTATACGATAAATGAGTGGTTAGCAAGCAATTATACGTATAAATTACTACATTTACATAAAAGCCATTTCGAATAATTGAAAATTACTCGAAATGGCATATCTTGCAGAAAAAAACCTAGTGAGCAGCCTCTTCTTTTTTAGGAGCATCGTCTTTTTTCGCATTTGGGTCAGGTTTTACTTCCCCTTTGAATTTTATCTGATGCGTAATACCTTCGTAATTCCCGTAAACTGTAATGGTTTTTTGTACAGGACCTGGACGACCTTTACTATCAAACTTGATTTCAGCCATTCCCTCTTTACCTGGTTCTATTGGTTCTTTTGTCCAATTTGTAGCAGTACAACCACAAGAAGGTTTTACGTGGGTAATCACAAGTGGTTCAGTACCATCATTTTGAAATTTGAAAGTATGCGTAACCACTTCACCTTCTTTAATTTCCTTAAAATCATACTCCTCTTCAAACCATTTGATTTTAGTTTTAGGAAGATCTTCTGCCTTCTTTTGAAAATCAGGCACACCACCGTCAGAAGATTGTGCATCTGCGCTAGCTGCAGTTCTTGTAGAATCTTTGCCTTTTGCGACATTAGTTCCCGCATTTTCATTTTTTTGACAAGAGATAAAGGCTACGGTCAACATTAAAGAGCAGAATACGAGCGAAATTCGTTTCATAAATAATGATAATATTTAGAATTGTGAATAATTATGCTGCAAATATAAGAGAAAAAGTGCAAACGAAATGTTGGCAATTTTCTAATAATTGTTAATGATTTCTTTTTTCGATATAAATATAAAAGTTTAACGAGAAAAAAGAACGTTGGTTTATTTTACTTGGCTAAATTTGCAATAACGCATTCTGTAAATGCTTTTGTACCAGATTTACCCCCCAAATCGCCTGTACAAAGTTCTTTTTGCGCTAAAGTCTTAAACAAAGCTGTTTCTACATTGTTTGCTACGTCAAATAAATCCAAATGGCGAAGCATCATGATCGCAGATTGCAAGAAGGCAGTTGGATTAGCTTTGTCTTGCCCAGCGATGTCGGGAGCAGAACCATGAACTGCTTCAAAAATCGCACAATCTTTCCCAATATTTGCACCAGGAACAACTCCTAATCCACCTACTAGGGCAGCCGTTAAATCAGAAATAATGTCACCAAACAAGTTAGTAGTTACCAACACATCGTATCTTTCAGGGTAAGCCACTAATTGCATACACATATTATCAATGATTTTGTCATCCCAAGCCACTTGAGATTCAAATTCTTTGGCTACTGTTTTGGCAACTTGCAAAAAGAAAGCACTTGAAGATTTCAAGATATTTGCTTTGTGAATAATGGTTACACGCTTGCGACCATGTTTCACCGCATATTCAAAAGCAGCACGCACGATGCGCTCGCAACCCATATAAGAAACCCTTGCTATAGAATCGTAGATTTGATGTCTTGCATCAAACAATTCCAAACCAGAATACAAACCTTCGGTATTTTCGCGGAACAATACGATGTCAATGTTATCAAATTTGGTATCAATTCCTTTAATAGTTTTGCAAGGACGCACATTTTGATACAAGTCGAACTCTTGGCGGAGCGTTACATTAATGCTTCTGAAACCTTCGCCAACAGGCGTAGTGATAGGTCCTTTTAATGAAACTTTGTGTTTGCGCACCGACTCTAGCAATGCTTCAGGAATCAAAGTACCTTGTTTTTCTAAGGCTGTAATACCTGCATCGTGAATATCATAAGATAAACCTGCACCTGCAGCATCTAAGATTTTTACTACTGCGTCTGTAATTTCTGGTCCGATTCCGTCACCGGGAATGAGCGTAATGATTGCCATGTTTTATAAAAATAATGTTTGATTAATTGCTTTTATTTATCACCTTATTCACCCAAAAAAATTTGAGTGTCTTAAGCATTTTTCGGCTGCAAATATACTATTTTTCCCAAAAAACACATACACCTTGCAAGAGAAAACTTACAAGGTGTATATCTCACAATATATTTTATTAGATAATTATGCTTTGCTATTGGCATTTTTGTCCGAATCACTGTTTAATCCACGCCCTTTTTTGACGATATAGCCTGCTCTTGTCAAGTCAATAAATAATTTATCCAAAATACCGTTGATAAAACGGCGGCTATCAGGCGTGCTATACAATTTGGCTAATTCCAAATATTCATTAATCGTTACTTTGATAGGAATTTCTTCAAAGCTAATTGCCTCACAAATAGCTAAGTGCATCAAAATTCTATCCACTCTTGCAATTCGCTCTATGTTCCAGTTGGTTGCTTTTCCTTTGATGTACTCGTCATACTTTTCGGCATTTTTGATGCTTTCATAGTACAATACGTTCATTAACTTGATATCTCCTGTCATGCCTTTTGCACGCTCAAGCTCTGCCAATTCCTGCTCCGTTTCCAAAAGAATCAACTCGTACACCTTTTCAGGTTCTTGTTCGGAGGAGTAGCAAGCATACACCGCTTGCATCACCTTTGCTCTAATATCTCTACGACTAATTGCCATTTTTATTGAATCTATGATGAATTAAAATATTGATAATTTTTAGGACACTAACAATTGAATATAAAACGAAAAAGGCTGCATTTCATTGGACAAATTAGCTTCTTTTTTATGAATTATAAAACATCAATACAATTGAAAGCAATATAATGGACTTGAAAGAACTGAAGTGATGCGCAAAAAATTGTAAAACCACACAAAATAACTCACGAATATCATGCAAATTATGTTTTTGAGAGGGACTTTCTTTTCTTCTTTGCCACAACACTTGAAACTAAAAAACGTTGAAATGTTAATACTGTGTTTTATACAAAAACAGACCGCAAAGGTAAGACTTATTTTTGAAATTTCATACATCTTTTTCTCTTTTTTTTAACAAAATATCACAACACTATTTATTTTATGTAAAATGTTTTTTTGTATAAATATTTAGTTTCAGTAAATTCAACACTTCTCAATTTAGCTCACTTTGTAACTTCATTGTGGGTAAAAATATTCTCATATTTTTCAAGAACAAGGTATATTAGCTCTTGTTTATTTTCCAATAAAGCAAAATATATACAAACCAATCTAAGTATTTTTAATTTCTCAAACAAGTATTATTCGTAAATTGAATATTATTTCACTGTTTTTCAAGCGTTATGATGAGATGAATAAAAAAAGAAACGCCTTCTTTTTCTAGCCTAATTCGCCTGAAATCCGTTTTTTTTCGAGCTTTTGAACTAAGCCTTTTATGGAAATATTATTAGCGAACATAAAACAGGTGATTTATTTTTTATATTTTCCCTCAACTCATCCCCAAAATAAGGCTCTTTTCTTTTATTTTTCAGAAAAAATGATTAGCCCTCATTTTCAAAATGCTTGTAATTGTTTTATATATTGATTGTTTCATTTATTAGTTTTTATAATTATACACAATTCCCTATACTTCTTCATATCTTCTTCAACCCTCATTTTCTTATTTATATCAACCCCAAAATAAAAGCTAGTTTAGGTGATTCCTTTTTATTTTATTTTCACAAATACTTCGTTTACAAAAATAACAAAAAGTAGAAGGAAGGAATCTAAAAATATTTTTTCTCACAAAGAATGGTTAAAAGTGCAGAAAATATTGTAAAATTACCGCGTAATTCGTCATTTATTTTATTACCATGATACCAGAAGAATTTCCGATGGATTGGAAAGCGCATTTGCAGGATTTATTTGCAAAAGCTCGCCCAAATCATTCACAAACAGCCTTTTGGCAAGACCAAAGTGTGCAGGTGTTGCTTGAAGAATTTCAAGAAATCGCTGATGCTTTGTTGTGGAAATGGGAGGAATTTGCCGAAAAACAAGCAAAAGAGGAAACGCCGATTGTGGTTGAATTAGCCCCTATCATCGAAAATGAAGTGAATCCACAGCCCAAAGCAGTGATAGAAAGCCATGACGAACCCATTGTATTGCCTGAAGCTTTTACACATCAGCATTATTTGTATTTTCTTGATTTTGAGGATATTGGATTGCATAACCTTGCCAATTATGAGATTTCTGGCTTAGAACAAACAGGCTTGGATTGGGACGAATATGTGAATGAAATTTATGGCACGCCCAAGGAGGAAGGTTTGCACGCTTTTTATATTTTGTATAAGTTGCAACATCAGCGCGAGCATGAACCTTATTGGAAACGAAAAATTTTACTCAAAGTAAGTACGCCACTCGAAGAAAAATGGAAAAATGTACCTTCCGATGAAGAAGATATTTATTGGAAACCCGATGAGCTAAAAGTAAGTGCTTGGGAACAGAATTATCGTTTGGTGGGAGTAAGTAAACGAGGCAAACATCATGCAAACAAAGGTTCGTTTCGAGATGATGACATGGCGGTGGTGTATGATAAACATTCTGGCTGGTTTTTAATGGCTTTGGCTGATGGCAAAGAAGGGGCAACTTTTGCAAGAAAAGGTGCGCAACTTGCTTGTAAAACGGCAATCGCTTTTTTGGTCAATAAATTATATGAAGACGCGCCACGCTTAGAAACGGCAATTCGCGCTTGTTATTATCAGTCTTTGGATTTGGCAGAAATTGGCAAAATTTTGTATGAATATTTGTGCGAAGCGGGCTATGAGGCGTATCATTCCATTGAAAATGAGGCAAATGAATTGGAATCTCCGCTATCGGCTTATGCCACAACTTTGCTGATAACGATGGCAAAACCTTTTCCTTTTGGCTGGGCAATTGGTTCTTTTTGGATAGGAGATGGCGCAATGGCGGTGTATCGTAAAAATGAATCTGTGAAATTATTGGGGGAAACTGACGAGTATCGTTATTCGCAAAATCCGCAATATTTGACACAAAAGGAGAATCTCCCGTTTTTCCATAAACACCTGCGTTTTCATATTACCGAAAAACTGAGTGCCTTGGTGATGATGAGCGATGGATTGAGTATGCCTTTTTTTCAGACAACCGAGAAATTGAAAAAAACGGAAATTTGGTCAGATTTTTGGCAAGAACTTACATCAGATGTCAATTTAAAAGGCGATTCTTTGGCAGAAATTCAACAACAACTTTCGCATTGGCTTGATTTTTACAATGAAAAATACACTGGAGATAGAACCCTCCTTTTGTTATATGATGTAAGGAAGATTTAAGTAGGTTAAGTATTCGGTAATAATTAGTTTATGTTAATGCTTTCACTTAAAAAATTGATAATAAATGAGTTGAATTCATTTTCCATTATCAATTATCCATTACTTATAGAGAATAGTTGATAGTTATATAGAATTTATGAGATTTTTCTTGTTTTGTTTATTAAGCTCTTGTTTTTCAATCCTTTTTGCGCAAAAAACGCCCGTACATTTTTATAAAGGCAAATGGGAAGATGCTGTAAAGTTGGCAGAAAAAGAGCAAAAACTCATTTTCGTTGATTTTCGCGCAGATTGGTGCCGTTTCTGCCGTTACATGGAGGACAAGGTCTTTCAAAATGATACATTAGGAGCTTTTTTCAATGAATATTTTATTAGTTATCAATTTGATATTGATAAAGATAGCAGCTTGTATAATGCTTGGGGCATAGAAGCTGTGCCTTATATTGCTTTTATGAAACCCGAAGGAAAGCGCGTGTGGCAATATCCAGGAGCCTTAGATAAAGAATCGTTGTTGGACATGGCAAAAACACATACAGGTTATACGCCTGAATATGGTTTGTATAAAAAAAATCCCAAAAGCCCTACGCTCTTACTCAATTATTTAAAGGTGCTTGCCCCCGCTTATCCTGATTCTGCCTATAAAATTGCCGCCAATTATTTAAAATATACGCCACGTAACGAATGGTTGTCTTTTACCAATTTTGCGATTATCAGCACTGCGATAAACGATTGTGAAAAGCCTGAATTTCAGCACGTTTTGGATAATTCACCTGCCTTTTATGCCAAAAATGAAAATGCTCTCTATTATTTAATGGAGCATATCGAAAAGTTGAAGAAAAAGGCAATCAATCAAAACAAAAAGGAAACCGTTTTGTGGGAAAAGTACATCACGTATTATGCAAAAGCGATGCGAGCCAAAGGGCAACCCCAAGATTACTATGAAAAAGAGGCAAAAATAGAATATGCCTTGTGGTTAAAAGAGGAAAAAACCTATTTAGTTTTGGTTGAAGGTTGGCTGAATCAATATCATCAAGGGAAAAATCCTAAAATTTGGGCAGAAAAAGCGACCCAAACCGTTATTTATTTTCGCTCTATTGATGCCTTAGATTTAGCAGATAAGTTTGCCCAAGCCGCGCTAAAAATTGAGAACAAAGTGGCATATCAGTATGCGTACGCCTTTGTTCTTTTTAGAAAAGCAAGTTATAACAAAGCCATCAAAGCCATAGACTTAGCCAAAACCATGAACCCAACGAAGGAAGAATTGGCAAAACTGGACGATTTGAGGGCGCAAATTGCCAAAAAAGGGTATTAAGTGAGTGAATAGTTAAAAGTGAATAGTGAATAATAATATGGGTTTAATAATCAAACAATTACTCACTCGTGCTTAGTAAGTGAAAAAGGGATAGGTAATAGGGGATATTTCGTTTGCATAACTTCAAAAATCTCGCTATTTTTGAGCGTTTAAATCATCCTTCACCTTCTTATTTTATTCTTTTGAAAGCACAACTTTTTGTACTACTGCTCTTGTTTTCGGCACCGATTTACAGTCAATGTTATCAGCAAAAAGATTCTACGGAATTGGGGTATCTCGGCTTGCATTTTTTGAATGACCAAGTAGGATATGTAGCTGGTTTTCAGCAAAATGTAACAAATTACGATGGGATTATAAAAAAAACGACAGACGGTGGAAATACATGGCAAACCGTTTACAATGACACTTCCATTTCGACACAGTTTCTCCACGATGTTTTTTTTATTGAAGGAACAAACAACAACGGTTGGGCTGTGGGAAATGAAGGGCAAATACTACACACCTTAGATGCAGGGCAAACTTGGTTGCCACAAACGCCCATTCTCCCCAATAGTTATCATGCGGTGCATTTTCCCAATGCAAAATACGGATATATTGCTGGGGCTAATTGTGTAGTTGGCACAAAAACCAATGGAACAACATGGGATACGCTTCTTTTTATTCCGCCACCTCCCCCACTTACCTTAGACCCACCTCAACTTTCGTTGACAAATGTGCATTTTGTAAATGACAGCATGGGCGCAGTTTCGGGTTCTTACACCCAATCCGCAGGTGCAATTCCGCCTGAAGCCATGATTTTATATACCTACGATTTTGGCGAAAATTGGAGCATTGCTTATTCTAAACCCAACGATATTGTGATGGATATGCAGTTTCTCGCGTCACCGATTGCCTACGCTTCGATGTCACACGATTTACTCAAATCTGTCGATAATGGCGAAAATTGGAGCATTGTCCCTAACCCTGATTCCCTTACGTTTGGAGGGCCTATTTATTTTCGAGATGAGATGAACGGCTACGCGCTACTGTATGAAGGCGTTGCACCCAATCTTTCGCTTGCCTTACATTATACCTATAATGGCGGCATGACTTGGACAAATATTTGTAATATGGGATTGCCGAGTTGGTTTAACAGTGATTTGTATGTCAATAAGTTAGAGGAAGGAATTGCTTCTTTTTGGGGAAATGGAGTGCTAGGTTCTATCGTAAAATTTGAGGAAAACACCCTCGTTTCAATCCCCCAAAAAAATACTTTTACTTGTACTGTTTTCCCGAATCCAGCACAAACAGATCTCCAAATTGAATTGCCTGAGAAAGAGATAGAACATTTTGCAGAATGGAAAATCATTGATGTGCAAGGAAAAACTTGCTTGACGGGAAAAACCACTTCTCCTTCTTTTGAGGTTTCGGTGCAAGCTTTACCTAATAGCCTCTATTTCCTACAAATTCAAACCGATAAAGGGAAATTGGCTACTCAAAAAGTGATGAAAAACTAAACTTTGAGCAGTAATTTGCTGGGTAATGTATGATTTGCCGCCCTAAAATTCCCCTCACACAAACTATTGAATTGAGTTGTTAGTTTATAATCCATAGTTTATTTATTTTCCGATGAATTTATCAAATACAACGGCTGCTTTCGCTCGCTTGGTGGAAATTGTGGCAGAATTACGCGAAAAATGTCCTTGGGACAGGGCGCAAACGATTGAAAGTTTGCGACACTTGACCTTAGAGGAGACTTATGAATTGGCTGATGCTATTCTCAAAAATGACCTCCAAGAATTAAAAACAGAAGTGGGCGATTTACTGCTTCATGTTGTGTTCTATGCAATTATGGGAGAAGAAAAAGCAGCTTTTGATTTGCAAAATGTGATAGAAACGCTCATTGACAAACTCATTCGCAGGCATCCTCATATTTATGGAGATATGCACTTAGATAATGCCGATGATGTGCTGAAAAATTGGGAAAAAATTAAAACGAAGGAAAAGGAAGGGAAGAAAAAATCAGTGTTGGCAGGCGTGCCTGAATCTATGCCTTCTTTGTTAAAAGCTTTTCGTATGCAAGAAAAAGCCGCAGGCATTGGCTTTGATTGGAAAGAAAGTGCTGGGGCTTGGTTGAAGGTAAAAGAGGAAATTTTGGAATTTGAACAAGCTGATAATCAAAAAGATAAAGTTGCAGAAATGGGCGATTTATTTTTTGCCTTGATTAATTATTGTCGCTTGGAAGGAATTAACCCTGATGAGGCACTTGCGCGCACCAACCATAAATTTAAAACCCGTTTTGAGTTTATGGAAAATGCCGCAGAAGCGCAGCAAAAATCCCTTTCTGACATGGAACTTGAGGAAATGGAGGAATTTTGGCAAATGGCAAAAACGGAAGAAAAGAAGTGATCCTTTCGATCTATTTGACCATATAAGTGTAGCCGAAATTGCCTAACCATCCTTTTTTCAACAAAAATAAAAACAATCATGAGAAATCATCTTATACATTCCGTAGTATTTCTCCTCATGTGCTTGGCAGCTTGCTCTCCTGCACCTTCAAAGCATGTTTTTTCTGATTCTTCCATTACCTTAAAAATAGGAGAAGAGGCTACTTATTTTATTTCACTTGCACACCCACCCGAACAAGCCCAAAGCCCAATTTGTTGGATAAATGAGCCTTATTGTCATAACTTGGAAAAAACGGAGGAATGGGTGGAGACTTATTGGCTATATAGGTTGATAGATGATGACGCTTCACATGGAAAGAAAAATTTTACTTTTCGAGGAGTAAAAGAAGGGATAGACACATTAAAATTCAAATTTTGCAGAACGACCTCCTCAAAGCGCAAATGTAAGGACTTTATCGTAGAGCAAACAGATGGGGAGTATAACGTTATCGTAAATGTTGTGCCTTAAACATTCTATACCTGTAATTTTTTTTGTAATTTTGCGCATTAATCTTAGTCATGAAATTGTATGGAGCTAAAAATTAATATTGGATACAATGAATTGGTTGCGTTAATCAAGCAACTATCTATACAAGAATTATTTCGTTTGCAAGCAGATTTACCAAAAATTATTGCGCAAGATACGTCCAAAAGTAAAGCAAAAACGCTAAGAGAATTGCTTTTACATGGACCGATTATGACTAATGAACAGTATAAGAATTATCAATCAAATCGAAAATGGATGAATGGAGCAACAAAGCATAATCCTTTTAGATACCTTTCACACCAATAAAAATGCTACATATCGGAGTTATCAATCAATTGAAAGCGTTGCGAAAGACCAGCGTAGGAATGTTTTTGGGAAATGAAGACGGAGATGAGGTCTTGTTGCCACATAAATATGTGCCTGAAACCTTAAAAGTAGAGGAGGAAATCGATGTATTTATTTACCGCGACTCGCAAGAGCGATTGATTGCCACGACTTTAATGCCTAAAGCAGAATTGTTTCATTTTGCCTTTCTTCGCGTAAATTATGCCAATGAGTTTGGGGCGTTTTTGGATTGGGGATTGGAAAAGGACTTATTTGTGCCTTTTGCCGAGCAAGCCACGAAAATGCAAGTGGGCAGGTCGTATGTGGTTTACGTCTTTTTAGATGAAAAATCGGAGCGTTTGGTGGCATCTTCCAAGTTATATCGCTTTTTTGAAACAGAAAAAATCTTCCTGGAGGAAAATGAAGAAGTCAATTTGTTGGTATATGACAGAATGGAATTGGGGTATTTGGTAGTCGTTGACAATTTATATAGAGGAATGATTTACCAAAATGAAGTTTTTACGCCGCTGACTATAAAACAATAAATATATTGGCGGAACCTCCTCCATCATTTGTGGCAGGTAGTGTGGATTTTTCCGTTGATGGCACAAGTATCCGAATTGAGAATTCAGCGCCATTTTTTGTCTGGGGGAGCATCAGATCCATGGAGACCAACTGTAGGTAGCCACATCCTAAAAGTTACACCGTACGAAGCGAAGAACTTTGTGGGGAGTGCATTAACATCTACGATAGTCACGGTTGTTGTTGTCGATCAAAAGCCAGTGCCAACCAAATCTCCCGTCACGGTGTCCAACCCTTCTACGAAGTTGACATTGATAGATGCGGCATCAGGTGCAAAATTTAAGGAGATCACAAACAACATGATCATGAACCTTGCGGACTATAAAACAATAAGTATATTGGCGGAACCTCCTCCATCATTTGGGGCAGGTAGTGTGGACTTTACCGTTGACGGCAAAAGTATCCGAGTTGAGAATTTAGCGCCTTTTCTTTCTGGGGGATCATCAGATCCGTGGAGACCAACAGTAGGTAGCGACACCTTAAAAATTACACCATACAAAGAGAAGAATCTTGACGGGAGTGCATTAGCATCTACGATCGTCACAGTTGTCGTTGTCGATCAAAAGCCAGTTGCTCCTTCCCCTTCCTCGAAACTTATATTGACGCTCATAGATGCAAAAAGCAACAATGAGTTAAGTCGAATGACAAATGGTATTAAAATCGATCTATTGAAGTATCCCCTGTTGAATATAGAGGTCGACATTGACGCATCATTGTCAGTGGACCGAGTTGAGTTTTACTATGCTGGGGACCTCATTCGGGTAGAGTATAGAGTATAATGCACCATATTCATTTTATGGCAATTCCGACAACGACTTCTTCGGGTGGCGCCCAACGGTTGGGGATCATTTTGTCGAGGTTCGCGCTTTCCGAGATCAATCATTGGCAGCTTCGGTTTCAATAACGTTTTACACATCGAACTAAAAACAATCAATAACATGTTAAAATTAAGAAATAAATGTAACTTTTTGAAAAATGTATTTATTTATGTGACTACTAATGACATCATTCCCTTCCAACATGACAATCGCCTTATATTTTAGCATTTCTTCCATCGACATTGGATTGCCAAACATTTTCACGCCGTTCAATGGATCGGATAAAGGATATTTCATCTTACCATACGGTACCAACATTGCATCAACTAATGATGAGTTCCCATGTTGATAAACTATATTACATCGCGGACTTGGACACAAAATTTGAGATCCGATGATTTGTAGTCCGCTTTGTTCCGACCGGTCAACGCGCCACGATACACAGCCATATTAAGTTTGTTTTCCCATGCAACATCGATGGATTCAATGGTTCAAAGTGCCGAGGATAATTCGATACAATTGATATAATTGCTTGTGTTTTCGGTGTTGGATTCCGTAC
>JBJXHA010000230.1:0-6645 GCA_046160275.1 Bacteroidia bacterium
GGCAGCATCGGTATGACTTTCTCTCAATTATTAGATGAAAAATCCTTTATTCGCACAGTGTTAGTGGCTTCGGCAAGCAAAGTTACTTGGCAAGACGATACGCTTTCTTATTTAGGAGATTGGAAAAATAAGGCGGATTATTATTTGGTGAACGATGAGCAGTATTTGAATGGGCGTTATGCTTTGTCCTCTTTTTATAGCCGAAAAGTGAATGCAAGATTGAATTATAAAACGGGATTTCAGTTGAGCAATATTTTTTATAATGTTATCAATGACAAATGGAACAATGCCTTGCAATCGTACCGAACTGTTCAAAATGGAAAGGGCAATGTGTGGTTAGTTCAACCTTATTTTCAAGCGCGTTATCGTGCTACCGAAAAGCTGACGCTTACAGGAGGGCTTCATGCGATGTGGCTAACTTTTAATCAAACTACTTCGATAGAACCTAGATTATCAGCACTTTATAGTTTTAATGGCAAGCAAAGTCTAACGGCTGCTTATGGTTTACATTCGCAAATTCAGCCGATTGGCGCGTATTTTACTGCCGTTCCTGCTATCAATGATACTTACCTTTATCCGAATAAAAACTTAAAATTCACGAAATCGCATCATTTTGTGCTAGGCTATAATCATTTATTTGAAGGAAATTTTCGCGTCAAAACCGAAGCCTATTACCAATATATGTTTAATTTGCCTGTTTCTGCTGATGCAAATAGTACCTATTCTCCTATTAATGACAGAGATGGCTATTCGCAAGTGGCTTTGGTGAATAAAGGCGTAGGCAAAAATATGGGTTTAGATGTTACGATTGAGAAGTTTTTTAGCAATAAATTTTTCTTCTTGCTAGGCGGAGCAATTTACGATTCTAAATATCGCCCTTTAGACGGAAAATGGTATGACACGCGCTATAATGGCAAATACAATACAAGTTTGATGGCAGGTAAGGAGTTTTACTTTAAAAAAGGGGGCGTATTAGAAACGGGCTTTCGTGCGGTTTATAGCGGCGGTTTGCGTTATACTCCCGGCGATTTAGCGGCATCGAAGGCGGCTGGCTTTTTTGTTCCAATTGATTCTTTGGTAAATAGCAAAGTGTTGCCCAATTATTTTCGGACAGACGTGCGCGTTGCTTATCGTTGGAATGGCAAAAAATATGCTTCGATGGTTGCGCTTGATATTCAGAATGTTACCAATCGAAAAAATTATGCAACAGAAGTTTACAATGCCAATTTAGGGAAATTACAGCTTCGTCAGCAGGCTACACTTACCCCTGTTATTAGTTGGATGATTGATTTTTAGGAGATTAAGGTAGTTTTTATAAATAAATGAGTACAACAAAAGTTGCTAGCCAACCTAAAATCGTAAGCTGCAAAAACAAATCTTTGAGCAAAATCTTAGAGGGATTGCCACTTCTTTCTTCTACAAAAGTAATTTGCATATAGCGAAGAATACCAGCAATGACGAAAATTACGGTACAATATAAGTAGTCGTTGCGGTATTTTTTGATAATGTCGGGTGAACTTGTGTATGAAATGTAGGCAACAATCACTACTGCTGCCATAATAATCATGGCTCCATTGATAAATTCAAGGTTATAGCCGTCAATTGCGCGGCGCGTGCGATTCCCTTCCATGGCGAGTTTTACATCAGTTCTGCGCTTTGCCAAGCCCAAAAACAAAGCTCCCAAAAATATCATCAGCGTTATCCACATCGAAACGTAAATATCGCCTGCTCCTGCGCCAATGTATAACCTTAACACAAAGCCTAATGCCAATACCAAAATATCCAAAATCGCAATGTGCTTGATTTTGAAGGTATAAGCGATGTTTAGGGAAAAATAAAACAAAATAAGATAGAAGGAATTTACGCTTACATAAAAGGTACTTCCAAACCCAGCCAAAAGTAAAAAGCCCATTAAAATAAAAGCCATTTTAGGCTGAACAGTACCTGCTGCCAAAGGACGATCCTTTTTTTCGGGGTGTTTTCGGTCATCTTCGCGGTCAATGTAATCATTCATAATATACACTGAACTGGCGATGAAACAAAAAGCCACAAACAAGATAGTTGTATCGATAATAATGGATAACTCGTCTATTCTAAAGGCAAAAAAAGCAGGTAAAAATAAAAGAATATTTTTTACATATTGATGTGGGCGGAGTAGCTGAAGATAAGAATACATGGTGTTAAATAATAAATTACTCGTTGCGATAAATCCGTAGTATATTTTGAGAGTTCGGAACTTTCTAAAAAGTTCCGAACTCTCAAAGCTCCCAATAAAAACTATTCAATTTCTTCTGAAACATTTCCTTCTTCACTTTCGGTAGGTGTGCCACTAATCCAAATGTCAATTGGCCAACCTTGCTTCACAGAATCTTCTTCGGACAAAGGATATTGACGGAAAATACGCCCAGAAGGACCTCCTCCTACCTGATATTCTACGCTGCCTAAGCCTAAGCTAGAGGTTTGCAAAATGCTAAGCGCCTCGCTATACGTTTTTCCTACCAAATCAGGTACTTTTACGAATACTTCTTTTAAGCCCTCTCCTATGATTAGGGTAACAGCCGTTCCTTGCGCCACTTCTGTCCCTTCTTTGATTTCTTTACCATTCACCAATACTTTCAGTACTGCATTCCTCGCAATATCTGGCACCTTTTCAATAGATTTTATCGTGAGTTTACGGCTTTCTAGCGTAGCTTTCGCATTATACACCGTCATATCCAATACTTTGGGTAATTTTACTTTCGGTGGAACGCGCTTGTTTAAGGTAAGCATGATAGTTCTTCCTGGCTTTACTACACTTAAAGGATCAGGATATTGCTTAATGACGGAAAGCGGCGGTGTGCCAGGAATATATACAGAGTCAGAAACTTCAAAATCTAAATCTGCTTTTGACAATTTGCGGTCTGCATCTTGGAAACCCATTTTTCGAACATCAGGCACTAAGACCGCTTCTCCATGTTGAGTATAAAGCGGCAAAAATGCGTAAAACACAAAAAAGTAGCCCAAAACTGCGGCTAATATTAATCCTAAAAGTGTTAGAAAAAACTCTCGGCTTTTGAAATAACTCAACATATTTTCAGTTATCAGTAAACAGTTATTGATGTGATAATGAATAGATTAACAGGGTGATTTTGTTAATGTATTGGTAATAAGGGAGATAAACACTTTGTTATATCACTTAACCCTTCTCCCCTGTCACCTACCTTTCTATTTTTTTTTCACGGAATCTTTTTTCGCAGTTTTGGGTTGCCCCTCGCTAGGAGATAATTTAATTGCCCCTCCTTCGCCAATGACTAATACAATGCCTGCCCCTTGTGGCAATTCAGCTCCTTCTTTAATGTCTTTTCCCTTCCATTGCGCACGAAGCACCATATTTCTTGCAATATCTGGCACCTTTTTAATGTCAGCAACCATTAATTTGCGACTTTCTAACACAGATTTTGCGTTATAAACGGGCATATCAATGATTTTTGGCATTTTTACCATAGGTGGTGTTACCTTATTTAAGGTGAGCAAAATAGTACGATTAGGCTTAACGGCACTCAATGGATTTGGGTATTGCTTTACCACCATTTGCGGTTTTAAGTTAGGATTGTAAATGGAATCTTTCACTTGACCGTTTAATCCTACATCTTTTAATTTTGCAATTGCTTCATTATAAGAAAGTTGGCTAATATCTGGCACTAAGATTGATTTGCCATGATGTGTATAACTTGGTAAAAATAAATTAAAAAACACATAATAACTCAGCCCAATCAGCAAGGGCATTATAAATAAAATCGTAATAAAAAACTCGCGCGTTTTAAAAAATCTCCACATGGTTTTTGGCTCAAGACGTGAATCAATTCAAAGACATCAAAACACTTTTCAATGTATTGTGCAAAGATAGGCATATTTTGGCATTACGCAATAAAAAACACTAAATATCTCAAGGGAAATGCAACGTTCAGCCCTCTTGATGTGTTTCAACCTCTTAAAAGCCTTATGTATTGCAAGCAACTGTATAAATGCCTGCAATTCCCTCTTCTTCGCTACCAAGAATCTCTCTCATTGTGCATATCTGAACTATTTCTTATAATTTGTATGACTGCCAAAATAGAGCGTTTATCTTCTAACCTGATTTTCCTAAAAGCAGACGTTAAAAAGTGAATAATAATTGCAGTTTAATTTTCAGTAATTTTTTGAAAATTTCTAACTATTGAATAATTTCAAAAATAAAAATTTGGGCTTATTCTAAAAAAGCAATAAATTTGCCATAGAAATAAACATAGATTTTTACATTCTTACTTATAAATTACCTTATATGAAAATTTTATCTTATCAAATTCTTCTCTTTTGTTTAGTAATGAATAATTGCGTTTCTATTCTTGCTCAAAATGTTGGAATAGGAACTATTACTCCTCAAACTAAACTCACTGTAAATGGTGCGATTTCAAGTATTCCTAATACAAGTATTGCTGCTAATACGATTACAATTCCTGATAATGTTTCTGTTTTTTGGATAAGCAATGTAGCTGGTGTTCAAAATAACCTACTTTATGTTATAAATGGTTATGAAGGGCAATACCTTACAATTTATAATAATGATGATAATGAAGCTACTTTTGCAGGGCATACAATTACTGAAATAAATGGGGTAGCTACTTTCACTTATATTAATCATGATTGGCGACTATGTGGATATGCACCTATTATTGACAAAGGAACATTAGATTACAGTTACGATTATGGTGGAATAGGAGTAGGGAGAACAATCGTTGCTGACGCAGGAGCTGTATTAATTGAAGGAGCAGATGGTTTTCAGAGTACAGGTACTTTAGGTATAGGTACTAATCTTTCTCTTAGCGGAATAGGTACGCGAATGTTTTGGTATCCTAAAAAAGCTGCATTTAGAGCAGGTTACGTAAACGGAATACAATGGAATGATGATAGCATCGGGATAGTTTCATTTGCTACAGGATATGGAACAAAAGCTTCTAGTAATTATACTACTGCTATGGGATACAACACACAAGCAACTAAAGATTATGCGACAGCCATGGGAATAAATACAGAAGCAAAAGGCATAGCAAGTACTGCATTAGGAAACGCAACTATTGCAACAGGTCATTCGGCATTTGCAGCAGGAGAATTTACAGAAGCAATAGGTTATAGTAGTTTTGCAATGGGAAGGTATTGTAAAGCAACAGGAGGACATTCTATTGCAATGGGTTATGAATCAGAAGCTACAGCAAATTATAGTACAAGTATAGGATTAGAAACTAAATCTACTGGTATTCGTTCTTTTTCAACGAACTATAAATCAGAAGCAAATGGACAATATAGTATAGCAATGGGAGATAGGTCTATTGTAAATGGAAATTATTCTATTGCGATGGGACAACTTTGTAATACATCAGGTGGTAATGCAGTAGGTATAGGTTCATATACAGTTGCAGCAGGTAGTAATAGTTTTGCGATAGGAACTACTATAAATGCAAATGGAAACCAAAGTTTTGCAATAGGACACAATTCTTCCGCAAATGGAGAATATAGTACTACATTAGGTTCTGAAAATTTTGCAAATGGTAATTTTAGTATTACATTAGGTAGAGGAAATCAAACAACTGGTGTAGGAGCTATTGCAATGGGAAACGGTACTCATGCAGAAGGAGCTTATTCTACTACAATGGGAGATGCTACTCATGCAAAAGATAATATGTGTACAGCAATAGGACAAGAAGGAATTGCACAAGGATGGGGTTCTACTGTAATAGGATATAGAACAAAAACTTATGATAACTACGGACTTGCAATGGGAACAGAAACAAATGTTTATGGGCGACACGCTACTGCAATGGGCTTATTTACAAGAACTTTTTCTTATGCAGAAACCGCAATAGGATTATATAATACAATTTATACTGCCAGCTCAACTACGGGCTTTATAGATACTGATAGATTGTTTGTTATAGGCAACGGAGATGCAGACTACCAACGTTCTGATGCAATGGTCATACTCAAAAATGGAAATACAACTCTCAATGGTGATTTAACAATAAATGGAGATATTTGTTACACAGGTAGTATTGGTACTTGTTCTGATAGAAGATATAAACGCAATATAGAAAAACTTCCTAATGCACTTGCTTCTCTTAATCATATTCAAGGTTATACTTATTATTATGATACAGAGAAATTTGTCGAAAAGAAATTTAGTACACAACACCAAATTGGAGTACTTGCGCAAGAGGTAGAAAGTATTTACCCTGAATTGGTTACAACAAACAATGATGGATATAAGTCCGTAAATTATAGTAAGTTAACGCCTATTTTACTAGAAGCAATTAAAGAACTTGCATCAAAAGTTGAAAAGCAAGCAAAGGAAATTGAAGAGTTAAAAACTGCTATTTACGGTAAAGTAGGGAAGTAAAGGTTTTTTGAATAAACCTAATAAGGCCCAGGAAACACCTTATTAGGTTTAGCAACAGAATATAACTATTAGCTTTCTGACTTAGTAAAGTTTTCCTGAATTTTACTAGGGACTTGTTTAGTTGAATATAGTTCTGAGATTAATGAGCGAAGCAGCGATAAATAACCAAGCTTTAAAGTTTTGGGCTTTGTATTCAAAGCGGATTAAAACTCTTTTGTAGGTGTCCATCCAAGCAA
>JBJXHA010000231.1:0-9088 GCA_046160275.1 Bacteroidia bacterium
GCAAGTTTCATCAAGGTATGGTTGCGGTAAAAAATATGCCCGCGTTCAGAAACGCCAAACTGCTCAAAATCAGGCGCGTTTGCCAATACACCATGCGGAAACAAGGCATCACGAAGCAAATACTCTGCCGCTTTCACCGCACTCGCAGAGGTGCGATGATAAACATAGGTTTGAAAATAGGTACTGAGCTGCATTTTAGTGGATAGTTGATAAATGATAGGTGAAAAGGAAAAAGGAAAAGTGAAATGTGTTCCCATCTGTTTTCGGCATTTGAGCGTCAACGCTCGTGCCGAAAACAAAGGGCGTTTGTATCTCTCAAAAAAACAAAACTAGGACAAGCCCCGCACAACGGCTGGGCATATCCTAGTTATTTTATGACAAAAGAAGAGAAATCGAAATTTACCCCCCCCCCTTATTATGACAAAGATTGAATTAATTGTATTCATTTTTAGGTTTTGAATAGGAGTTGCGCTGAATGATGTTACAAAGATACAAGGTGTTTCGTTAGTAAATATTAGAACTGACTTAGAACTTGGGCTAAACTTATTGGAATGGTTTTGAGGAATTTGCCTCAACTTGTGAGTAAGTTAGCTTTTTCATGTTCTTTAAAAGCCAAAACCCAAAAATTTCCCTTACAAAAACAAAGGCTTTTCTTTATCTTTGCGCAAATTTCGTTTTATTAGGCAATATGAGAGGGTTGAATTTAACTAACATCATGTATTCTGTGGGAATATGGGGCTTGTGCTTGGCAATGTGGTCGAGCTGTGGTGATGTGCCCGAAAAAGAAGTGGGGAAAGAAACTTTTACCTTGCAGGGAGAATTGAAGCAGTGTTTGGCAGACACGATACGTCTGTATGAAACGGATGGGTCGCGTTTGGTGCCGTTGATGCGTGTGCCGCTTACCAAGGCGGGTAGTACTGCTACTTTTAATATTGCAGGGAAATTGCCGCATCGTGGGTTTTATTATGTAGGAACAAGTACGGATAATGTTATGCCGATTTTGTTAGGAGGGGAAGAAAACTTGCGTTTGGTGGGAAATGGTACAAATTGGCAAACAGGCGTAAAAATTGAAAATTCGCCCCAAAATGAGCAGTTTCAAAGCATGATGCAAGAAATTAGTGGTTTGAATAAATTGGCAGAAGATGCCGCCCAAAAAATGTATGCAGGGCAGAAACTCACGCCTCGCCAAAAAGAGGTGATTATCAAAGAGTTTGATGAAGTGCGCATAAAACATCGCAAAGCCGTTGATTCTTTGCAAAAATTGAACCCTTATTTCAAACTTATTGCTGAAATGTCTTTGTATTTGCCTTTAAATGTCGAAAAAAATCCCGAAAAATACCCTAATTCAGTAACACATTTTGCCAAAGAATATTTCCAAAATGTGGACTTTTTAGACCCAGACTTGAGTTATATGCAGCTCATGAGCGAAAATGTAGGAACTTATACGCGTACACTTGCGGCAAATATTCAGTCGCAGGATACCCTAGAGATTTATTTGAATGACTTATTGAAAAGAGCTGCCGAAAAGTCGCGCACGCATCGCTTGATGTTAAGCTCAATTATTGCAGGATTAGATGCGCAAAATTCGGGTTTGTTTATGAAATACTCAGATCTATTTGCAAAATTATACCCCGAAGCCGATGAAACGAATGCAAAAAATAAGGAGCGTTATACTTCTCTCAAAGAAACAGAGGAAAAATTGAAAAAAATTGGAGTAGGGGCAACGCCGCCTGAAATCAATATGCCAAACTCAGAAGGGGTAAATATTTCTTTGAACGACACTTTTAAAAATAAAGCGGTGCTTGTGTATTTTTGGGCAAGTTGGAGTGCGAAAAGCCGTTCTTTTCAAACCGAATTGTTGCGTTTACATAAAAAATTCTCGCCTAAAGGCTTTCATGTGTTAGCCGTAAGCCTTGACCAAGATAAAATTAAGTGGGTTTCTGCAATCAAAGAGGATAAGGCAGAAAATTGGGAGCATGTCAGTGAATTGAAAGGTTGGGATAGCCAAGTGGTAAAAGATTATTCGATTGAGGTGATTCCTCGAAATTTTCTGTTAGATACAAGTGGCAAAATTGTGGCGCAAGACCTTAAAGGCATTGCCTTAGAGTCAAAACTTGCGGAATGGTATTTACCCAAAAAACCAACGACAACCAAGAAGAAGAAGAAGAAGTAATGAAAATATTAATCGTTGATGATGAAGAAGATATTTTAGAACTGCTAGAATACAATCTTCAAAAAGAAGGCTACGAAGTGAGCAAGGCAGGTGATGGTGAGGAAGCAATCAAAATTGCCCTTCATTTCCAGCCCGAAGTGATTTTGTTGGATATTATGATGCCCAAAATGGATGGGGTCGAAACTTGCAGAAAATTGCGGGCGATGCCTTTGTTTAAAAACACCTATATTTTGTTTCTTACTGCTCGCACCGAAGAATATTCTGAGCTTGCGGGCTTTGAGGCAGGAGCAGATGATTACATTATCAAGCCTATTAAGCCGCGTGTTCTCATCAGTCGAATTAAGGCGGTGATGCGTAGAAACAATGAAGTTGAGGAGGGAAAAGAGCATGAAGTATTGAAAATTCAGGATTTGGAAATTGTGAAAGAGGAATACATTGTGCGCAAAGGCGAAGAAACGATTTCATTGCCACGCAAAGAATTCGAATTGTTGTATTTGCTTGCCTCAAAACCTGGGCGCATTTTCAGGAGAGAGGAAGTCCTCGAAAAAGTGTGGGGCGATGTGTATGTCGTGGATAGGACGGTTGATGTACACATTCGAAAATTGCGCGAAAAATTAGGTGATGAATGTATTCAAACGATTAAAGGAGTGGGTTATAAAATGAATAAGGAATAGCTAAGTAATGGATAATGAATAATTGATAAGGGAAAATGATTTCAATTTGTTTATTATCAATGCTTTGAACAAAATGTTAACATGAACTAATTACCATCGTGTCCTTAGTTTTATATAATTCAATATGAGAGATAATAACTTTATTTTTTCTATGGTGCTTACTATCAGTGTTTTAGCTGTATGTGTAGGCATTGGTTATTTGCTTTATGCAAAGTATCTCTCTTTAACCTTATCGTTGCTCGCAGCGTCATTTTCTATTTTTTTGTTACTTTATCTCACGATTGAGCGTTTTTTACAAAGTGAACAAAAAGAACTTGAAGACTTACAAAAAGAAGAAATTGAAAACCTGAAAAAAATTGAAATATATCGCCGAGAGTTTTTAGCCGAAGTTTCCCATGAATTGCGCACGCCCATTTTTGCCGTACAAGGCTTTATTCATACGCTTATGGACGGCGCAATTGATGATGAAAAAGTAAGAGAAAAATTTCTACACAAGGCAATGAAAAACACCGACCGCCTTTCTACCCTCGTAAATGATTTGATGATTATTACCCAAATTGAAGCGGGTGAATTAGAAATGCGTATTCGAAGGTTTAATATTCACGAATTGTTGCTGGAAGTTGTAGAATCTTTGGAATATAAAATGACCGACAAAGGGCGTAACATTACCTGCCACATTAAACCCAACGGAAACCGAAGTGTGCAAGTGCTTGCAGATAGAGAACGGATTCAACAAGTACTTACCAATTTGATTGACAATGCCATTAAATACGGAAATCCTACGGGAAATATTACCGTTTCGCTGCAAAAAATAGAAGCGCAAAAACTCCATATTTTTGTAAAAGATGATGGACAGGGCATTAGTGAAGAGCATTTAGACAAAATTTTTCGCCGTTTTTATCGCGTGGACAAAAGCCGTTCTCGTGAAAGAGGTGGTACAGGCTTAGGCTTGGCAATTTGTAAACATTTTATCGAAGCACATAACGAAGCCATTCAGGTGGAAAGCATTTGTGGTGAAGGCACGACTTTTTCTTTTCCGTTGAAATTAGCAGAAGATTAAGGCTGCTCCCGTCTTATGGCATAAATCAATTCATCAATCAACTCGCCATTTTTAAAGAAGCCTTTTTCGATGCGAGCTTCAAAAACAAAACCTGCTTTTTCTAATACTCTTTGTGAACCGATATTTGTGCCAAAGGGACGTGCAAAGAGGCGATAAATAGGGAGAATTTGAAAAGCAATTTCGGTGATTTGCTTAACTGCTTGTGTCGCAATCCCTTTTCCCCAAAATTCCTGCGCTAACCAATAGCCAAGTTCCGCATTTTTTCTTTGAATATCCCCTTGCGGATAAATTCCTATACTGCCTACTGCCTTTCCTTCTACCTCAATCGCAAAAATACGGGTAGGTTCTCCTTGGCTCGCCATTTCAATAAAAGCTCTGCCTTTCTCTTCTGTATAAGGATGCAGAAAACCATCTGTCATAAATTGGGCAATGTTGGGATTGTTGGCATATTTTACGAGATTTTCGAGGTCGTTAAGATGCCAAGCACGAAGTTGTATGTTCATGTTTTATGATGTTTAAATGTTAAAATCGTTTGTGTTTTCTATATTTTATCCAAAAATAAAATTCAGACAAACCTACATAATGCGCATAAGAAAATGGCAGTTAGCTAGATTTGTCTGAATAAACAAAGCATTAAGCACTTTATCAAAAATATTAAGATTTTTAAGTTATTATAAGTGTCTGATAATCAATAACTTTAATCATTATCCATTTTTCATTATTAATTATCCATTACTTAACACTCCCCTTTTGGGAAACTCCCTTTTATAGAGATTGAAGATAAGCAATCACCGCCAATACTTCTTTTTTTGCCAAATCATCTTGCTTAATGCCCGCTTCTTCCAAGCCTTTAGCCATTTTGTTTGCGTCTTCCAACAGTATTTCTGCTGCTTTTTCCTCAAAACCTGCTGGAAACACCAGCGTACTTTTCTTTTTTTCCTCAATCTGCTCCGCCAATACTTTCATATCCAGATCTTGTTTATGCAAATGTGGGTAAGCAGGCATTCCGCTATATGCCGAGATACTACTTGGGTCTAGTAAATGCTGATAATGCCAAGCATCTGTATGTTTCTTGAGTTCTCCCCCTAAAGGAACCATCGTATAACTCCAACCACTATGACAATTGCCGCAGTTTTCTCTTTTAAAAACATAACTTCCATATATCACCAAAGGGCTGACAAAGCTAGAATCTTGTGTAATGACTTCTTTTGCCGTGGAGGTAGGCGTTTCTATAAAACGAAAGGCACTCAAACCTACTAACATACAAACCGCAGGAATCCAAAAAAATTTGTGCATAAAAATTAACTAATATAATGGTGAATAATATTTGATAAAAAAGGAAGGCAAAAACAATGCAATTATATTCAGACAAATCCTTGATTGAATAGGACAAAATGCAGGTCTTAACTTTTGTTTGCCATGTACGTATAACGAGAGAAAAGGTTTAAAAAGCGTATAAAAGTGTTAATAAGTACAAAAAATGGGCTTATCATTTGTTTTTCTCAAAAAAAAATATAATCTTTGTCCTTGATATAGTTCCATAATAGGCTTGATTTTCATGTTTGTTCCTCTTACAGCCCTTCGATTTGCAGTGATTAACACAAACATAACCTTCCGTTTTTAAGCAGTTGATATTAAAAGGCGAATTTTGCCGCATCAAACTGCTCATCTTGGCTCTTTATTTTTCCATTTTTGGCGATGATGAAGCGTGTTTCTTTAATTTTTAAAGAAAGGCAAGGCTTCACCGACTTCTTAATCCATTTTTCATCACACACAAATTAAAAAAATCATGAAAGTAAAATACCCGCGCACCTACCATATTTGGTTTTCAGAAGGGGTGCAAAGCGACGACAAGGTACAGCACGATGTACGAGATTTAACAGGACAAGAAATTGTGATTACCGAAAAATTAGATGGTGAAAACACAACACTCTACCGCGATCATTTTCATGCACGTTCATTAGACACGAGAGACCACCCTTCAAGACATTGGGTAAAAGGACTTTGGGGACAAATTCGACACGAAATTCCCGAAGGTTGGCGAATTTGTGGCGAAAATGTGTATGCACATCATTCTATTCTGTACGATAATTTGGATAGTTATTTCTATGTAATTTGCATTTGGAACGAAAAAAATGAATGTCTGTCTTGGGACGACACCCTACAATATTGCGACTTGTTAGGGCTAAAAGCAATGCCTGAACTGTATAGAGGCGTTTATGATGAGAAAAAAGTGCGCGAAGTTGTTAAAATCTTAGACCTTGATAATCAAGAAGGTATCGTATTGCGCCGTTCAGATGCCTTTGATTATACGCAATATGCCACGCACGTATTAAAATGGGTGCGCAAAAACCACGTACAAACTGACGAACATTGGATGTTTCAGCCTGTAAAACCTAATAAATTAAAGGGACTGTAACCAACTTCCTAAAAACTGTGTAGGAAGGCATCCCTTTTTACACTATATAATTGCACGATTATTGTTATTCCTTATCGTAGGAGTGTGAGGTAAAGTAGTGAATGTTCTCTCATTTTTATTAAGAGAAAAGCAAGGTTTTCCACTTTTCACTTTCACTTAAAAAATAGCATTAATCTCAAATTATTTATGAAGTTAGTTTTGGCATTTGTCCTACTGTGGACAATGGCGTTTGCCCAAGTGAGCGAGAACCTCCCCGTTCATGTTATTATGCACACTGAAATAGGCGATGTGAAAATTCATTTGTATGGTGATGTTCCGAAGCACAAAGAAAATTTTTTAAAATTGTGTAAATCAGGACATTACGATGGTATGGAGTTTCATCGGGTTATCAAAGATTTTATGATTCAAACAGGCGACCCACGCACAAAACCGGGTTCAAAGGCTACCAAAGAAGATGTTGATTATACCTTGCCTGCGGAAATTATGCCCAAATATTGGCACCGTAGAGGGGTGATTGCGGCAGCGCGTGAGAGCGATGACATTAATCCTGACTGGAAATCTTCGGGTGGTCAGTTTTATGTAGTAACAGGCAGACGTTTTTCTCCAACCAAATTGGATACTTTGGAAATGCGCGTCAACAAAGCCTTGAAAGGGCGATTAATGGCTGATTTTAACAAAACCAAAGACGGTAAATTTATTTATGCTCAATTAGAAAAGGCAAAAGCTGCCAACCAAATTGAGGCGATAAAAAAATTGCAAGATATATATGACACAAAACTGCGCGAACACTTAATGAAAACACGCCAACAAATGCCTGATTTTCATTATGTTTCGGAGCAAAAAGGCTTCTACCAAAAAATCGGGGGCGCACCTTGGCTGGATATGCAATACACCGTTTTTGGCGAAATCATTGACGGCATGGAAATCATTGACCAAATCGGAAATGCCGAAACCGACAAAGACGATCATCCTACGAAATCGCTACACATCGTAAAAATGGAAGTGATGAAATAGGGATAAGGATTGCCCAAAAGGACATAATGAGGCTGTCTAAAAAGTTCGCAAATCTTCGAAGATTTGCGAACTTGTTGCTTAGAACATAATAAAAATTTGGTTAAGGTGAATAATGTTTTTTGTAAATTAGCCTTTTTGGGACATCCTCTTTATGTTAATTCGATTTTATAGATGAAAACGATTTGGAAAAGAAAAGAAAATGTTTTAATATTGCATACACTTTTGATACACAATGACACCTGAAAAACTTGTGTTATCCGAATTTCTACCAAGTTAGCATTGTAAAATGCGTAAAAAAGGTAGGATAGTGCGGGTATGACTAAGTTACCCTTCACCCATAAAAACACAAAACAAAATCATGAATATTACGATTATCAACAGTAAAGGTCATTGGAAAAATGGCTGGGTTGGCTCACAAACCGACCTTCAAACCTTAGTAAAATCTCTTGAAAGAAATGACTTTAGGGTAGAGATTTTTGAGGTAGATAGTTTGGACTCATTAGAGAAAATACTTGAATTGCAAGATGCTCACAGCTTGATTTTACCCAACGCTTATTATGTGAACCGATACGAGGGGAGCGAAGAAACCGTTTGGATGGCTGATGTAATTGAAGCTTACAATCTTCCTTATATTGGTTCTGGTAGTAAGACCTTACAAGACGTTTTGCAAAAGGACATTTGCCAAAGCATCTTAAAAGAGAACAATCTTCCTATTCCCCAATTTGCAATGATACGCCAATCCCAAGCAGGCAATGAAAAAGCTATTTTGGAGGCGAGTGAATTAACCTATCCCGCAGTTGTCAAGCTAAATTCGGAATCTGGTAGTATGGGGATGGAGGAGAAATCTTTGGTTGAAAATCAAGATGCGGCAATTGCCCAAATTAGAGAGATGATGCAACGCTATCAATCAGATGTAATTGTTGAAGAATTTTTGCCAAGTGATGATATTACGATTGCTTATTTACAAGGTAAAAACGGTGAATACAAATTATTAACGACTTGGTATTTAGTTTCTAATAAACCAGGCCTTACCTCTATTATGGGGCAGAAGGAGCGATTTATGCCATGGGGCGGCGTAAAACGAATGGCTCCCGTCAAAGATGAACACATTTTAAAACAAGTTGAAAAATTAGTTCCCAAAGTTTGTGAGGCATTAAAAATTAGGGATATTACCAGAGTGGACGGACGATTAGATAAAAATGGGCAATTAAAATTTTTTGATGTAAATGGCTTCCCTGCATTGTGCTTTCCTGAAAGTGCAGGGGTTCAACAAGCAATCGTTTGTTTTCCAGATTATGAAGATTCCTATATTTTTGATACTTTAATTAATACCATTGTTTTAAGTGCTGCAAATCGTTATCATTTGACAGTCCCCAATGCCGTTCATTTGAATAATTTTTTCACCTTAAGTTTAACCCCCCAAAACACAGTACTGCAATAAAAACTGCTAAAAATAACGCTTCACAAGTGCTTAGTATAACCAAGAACACAATGAATAGTAATTTAATAAATGATTTTTTTGAAAAATGTGATTATCCAGCGTATGTGGAACTGAATCATCAACTGAGACCTCTACTAATTGAATGGTCTGAAACCCAAGACGATCGTAGATTACATGGAGATCATATAACCTTTTTCCAGCTCGAAACTTCTTGGCATTCTCAAGATAACCTCCATGAACTCGAACCCTTTCACAAACTCCGAGATTTCATCGAAGATTTGGTTCATCAAAAGCTAAATAAGCAACT
>JBJXHA010000232.1:0-11507 GCA_046160275.1 Bacteroidia bacterium
CATTCTCAATTATTAATTATCCATTACTTATGATAAAGATAAGTAACATTACCGATTTGCAAGATGCTCGCTATTGTGCAGCAGTGAATTTCTCGTACATCAGTTTTGACCTCAAAAAAGGTTCTCCTTCTTTCCAAACACCCGAAGCGATTCGACAAATAGCGGCTTGGGTAACGGGCGTAAAGTTTGTGATAGAAACAAATGCAGAAAGCAACGACTTGTTAGCAGAAATTTATCCTACTTTTCCTTTTGACTATATGGGTCTGAGGGAAGAAGATTGGGGAAAACTCACATTTTTGCCACCCTATCCTGTCATTTTGCGCACAAGTTCTCAGGAAATCACACATTTGCAAGGCTTATTGCAAGTGCTTCCGCCCGATTCTTTGCTCGAAATTGAAATAGAAAAAGCAGAACAAATCGTTCATTTTCAAACAATTGCTAACCGTTGCTTGTTCATTGCACCTAACCTTGCCCAACTTGTTCATTATTTGAAAAAAGAAGGAACAGCGACAGGTAATTTTAGTTTATATGAAGCGGCTTTATTTAAGGAGGGTGGCTTGGATTATGAGGTGTTAGATGATTTGGTTGATGCGCTTGCTTGTTTGAAAACACCTTAATTTGGGTAGTGTGTTAGGTTTAAACAAAGGATATGCAACTAATCCCCTTACTTTTGCGTCTTTGCAAAACTTAATCTTGCTTCTATTCGTTAAAATTAAGTAATTTGTATGTTCATTCAACGACCTAATCTATTTTATCCAATGAAGAGGTATATTTTTTTAGTAGGCATATTTACTGCATTGAGTATTAACCTATTACAAGCACAACGAGATACAGCAAAGGTGTATCAAATTTCGGGAATGGTGGTGTATCAAGCGCAAGAAGACGCAGCTATCAAAGATAAATTAAAAAAAACAAAAGACAATGAACCTATTCAATATGTTTCTATTCGTGTAAATCATAGCAAGCAGGGCGTATTGACGAATGGGGAAGGGTTTTATAGTATTCCTGTGCGCGAAACCGACACTTTGTATTTTTCGCACGCGGCTTGTGAGCCTACGATGGTTGTCATCAAAGAGTATTTGCGGAGTTATAAAGGAGAAAAGTCCACCTATATTTATATGGTAAATTATTTGCGTGAGATTTCTTACGAAATTCGCATTTATCCTTGGAGAAATGAAGATGAAGTGAAAATTGCCATTGTAAATATGCCTATTGACCACAACACTTTGGAAGCAAAGGCAAAAGCAAATCTTGACCCTGAAATTTTGGATAGGGTAATTAAATCCTTACCAAAAGATGGAGAAGAAAGATATGCCGTAGGGCGACAAATGTATTATGATAATTACAAACGCCAAAACCTCGTGCCGGGAGCTGGATTAGATGTGGTAGCAGCAGCAAAACTCCTGCAATATATTGTCCAAAAAACGAAAGAAAAACGAAATAAAGATTTAAACTACTGGGAAGAGGAGTAAAGAAAAGAGTTTAAAACCTTTTAACATCTTTAAAAAGTTCCGAACTCTCTAAAGAGTTCGGAACTTTTTCCGTTATTTAGCCTTTCATCACACATAGTACCGTTTGGTATCAGTGAACAATTAACAGTAAACAAAAGTAAAGTGTTGATTATTAGTTAAATATATTTTTAAAATTAGTGACTTATTTTGTTCATATTACTTGATTAAAATAACTCAAGGTTATGCAAATGCTTACCTTATTAAATATTATTATCCATTATTCACTATTCATTATTTATCATGCCTACTTTTTCTTTAACTACTTCAGATAATCTCTCGCTTGCCTGCCAAAATTGGCAGCCTACGCAGAAAGCCAAAGCCGTCATTTGTTGGGTGCATGGTATGGGAGAACATATTGCAAGATATGAGCATTTAGCTACCTTTTTAAACGAGAAAGGTATTGCAGTTGTCGGTTTTGACCACAGAGGGCATGGCAAATCTGATGGAAAAAGAGGGCATACTCCCACCTACGAGCAGTTATTAAATGACGTAGAAACCGTATTAAAACAAGCGACATCTTTATATCCCAATACGCCCGTTTTCTTATATGGGCATAGCATGGGCGGAAATGTTGTGTTAAATTATTTACTACGCCGCAAACCGAATGTTCGTGGAATAATCGTTTCTTCGCCTTGGTTAAAACTTGCCTTCGATCCGCCTAAATTTGAAGTGGCACTTGCAAAATTTGTGGTAAATATTTTGCCTTCTTTTACACAGCATACCAAATTAGACGCTACCGCCATTTCGCAGGATAAAATAGAAGTTGAAAAATACATAAAAGATCCGCTCATTCACGACCTTATTAGTCCTTCTTTCTTTTTAGGTGCATACCAAGCAGGCTTATATGCGTTAGAACATCCCGCTGATGTCAATGTACCAATTTTGCTCTATCATGGTTCAAGTGATAAGTTGACGAGTTATGCAGCAAGCAAGGAATTTGCTGAAAAAGTTAACCCTAACATGATTACATGGAAATCTTTTGACGGGGCTTTTCACGAAACACATAATGATACCGTGAAAGACGAAGTATATCAGTTGTTAGCAGATTGGGTAGAGAAACAATTGTAAGGAAGGTAGGATTAATATTTCTTTGCCCTTGTGGATATGCTCAAAAGCTACCTACAAGGGCAAAGAAATATCATTGCTAAACTAAGGTTAAGTATTCGGTAATAATTAGTTTATGTTAATGTTTTTATTCAGAGTGTTGATAATGAGTAAGTTAAAATTATTTTTCATTATCAATTATTAATTGTCCATTACTTATATCCACAAAAGCAAAGAAAAAAAACACTCCGTTTATGCTTTTTCATTTATACCATTCAAAATGAAACACACATTTATTTTTATTTTATTTTTAGCATCGCTTATGGACATGGGCTGCAAAAACACTTCACAGACAACCAATAAAACCGACACGAAGTCGCATACAGATTGGAGCAAAAATGCTGTGATTTATGAGGTAAATATCCGACAATTTACCCAAGAAGGTACATTCAAAGCCTTTGAGCGACACCTTCCCCGCCTAAAAGATATGGGCGTTGATATTCTGTGGTTGATGCCAATTCACCCGATTGGGCTAAAAAACCGTAAAGGAAGTTTAGGCAGTCATTATGCAATAAAGGATTATCTAAATGTAAATCCTGATTATGGTACGATGGACGATTTTAAGCACCTCGTAAAAACTGCACATGACCAAAATATGAAGGTGATTATTGATTGGGTGGCGAACCATAGCGCGTATGATAACCGATTAGTTGATGAACATAAAGATTGGTATGTATTAGATGAAAAAGGAAATCCCAAACCGCCCGTAGCTGATTGGTCTGATGTTGCGGATTTGAATTATGATAAGCCTGAACTAAGAGAATACATGACCGATGCGTTGAAGTTTTGGATACAACAAACCAATATTGACGGTTATCGCTGTGATGTGGCGGAAATGGTTCCTAATGACTTTTGGGAAAAGGCAATTCCTGAACTTCGTAAAATTAAACCCATTTTTATGTTGGCAGAAGCAGATAAACCTGAAATGCACACCATCGGTTTTGATATGACTTACGCATGGGAGTTTCATCATTTACTTAATAAGGTAGCAAAAGGCGAAAAAACGGCAAATGATGTCAAAGCCCACTATCAATCCGAAAATTATAAACGCTATCCAAAAGCAAATTATCGCATGAATTTCACCTCAAATCATGACGAAAATTCGTGGAATGGTTCGGAATATGAGCGCATGGGGGGCGCAAATGCAGTAAAATGTTTAGGTGTGTTGGCTGCTACGACTACGGGAATGTTGCTGATTTATACAGGGCAAGAAGATTCTTTGACAAGACGTTTGAAATTCTTCGACAAAGATGCAATTCAATGGGGGCATTATTCCTTAGAGAATTATTACAAAGCATTATGCAAAGCGAAAAAAGACAATCCAGCCCTTTGGAATGGCGAGTTTGGGGGAGATATGCAGTTTATTGACAGCAAAAACCCTAACATTCTTGCTTTTACGCGCCAAAAAGGAAACAAAAACGTACTTGTTATTTTAAATCTTTCTAATGATGCACAAACTTTTTTCCTTGATAAATCGCTTGTTTCTCCTAAGTTAGAAGAAGTTTTTACCCACGAAAAAGCAGACACCGAAAAGGAAATTCCTTTAGAGGCTTGGGGGTATAAGGTTTTTGCTAGGTAATCGATGATGTTTTTATTATGTTCTATGTAAAAAAGTTTGAAACTCTTCGAAGAGTTCCAAACTTTTTTAGACATAGCCTTGATAAATTAGGTGCTATTCCAACTCTCCCTTCATTTTCATCAACATTAATTTATATATCGCTGTTACCGTCAAAGAATCGGTGATTTTTCCCGCTTCTACTTCGGCAAAAGCCTCTTCTAATTTCACCTTTTTTATCCTTAGTTCTTCGGTTTCTTCGGGTTCGGCTTCTCCTTCGTGCAAGCCCGTTGCAAGGTAAATCAAACACCACTCGTCAGTTACCGAATTAGAAAGATGCATTTCCACAATAGGTGTATAAACATCGGCAGTCATTCCCGTTTCTTCCTTTAGCTCACGCATGGCACTTTCTAAGGGAGTGTTTTCTTTTGAGCCTCCCCCTTCAGGAATTTCCCACGAATAATTTTTTAAAGGATAGCGATATTGCCCCACCATCCAAATACAGCCATCTTGATAAGGAATAACCCCAATGGCATAATTTTGAAAATGGACTATCCCATAAATTCCTTCGTTCCCTGCGGGATTAAGTACTTGATATTCTGTTACTTTTATCCATTTATTTTCATACACTTCTTTTTGAGAAAGGGTAGTCCATGGATTTATCTCTTCATAATTTGCCATATAATTGTAAATAGAAGGATTACAAATGCCTTTCGGAATGATAACTTGAACGCACAAGTGGTCCACTTTCTACATAGTTCAAGCCCATTGCCAAACCCACTTCTTTATAATGTGCAAATAAATCGGGGTGAACAAATTCGTGAACAGGAAGGTGCATTTTGGTGGGTTGTAGATATTGCCCAATCGTAACTACATCGCAACCATGCAGATAGAGGTCGTATAGAATTTCATAAACTTCTTGCGGCGTTTCCCCTAATCCGACCATAAAACCCGATTTCGTTCTACTTCCCGCCTCTTTTGTGCGTTTTATCTGCTCCAAACTACGCTCATACCTCGCTTGTGGGCGTACCCTGCGATACAAACGCTTAATCGTTTCCATGTTATGCGAAATAATCTCAGGTTTTTCGGCAACAATCAACATGAGTGCGTCCCAATTCGCCTTTACATCTGGAATCAATACTTCGAGGGTAGTCGTTGGACTTATCTTTTTGGTTTCCCTAATCGTATCTGCCCAAATTTGTGCCCCACTATCTTTCAACTCATCACGGTTCACAGAAGTTATCACCGCATGTTTGACTTGCATTTTATAAATTGCTTCTGCCACACGATAAGGTTCTTCCGTATCAAGACTAAGAGGTTTACCTGTAGCTACAGCACAAAAAGAGCAAGAGCGCGTACACACATTCCCTAATATCATAAAAGTAGCAGTGCCCTCTCCCCAACATTCGCCCATATTAGGACAGCGCGCACTTTCGCATACCGTATGCAATTTATGTCCATCTACTAATTCTTTTACATTGGTAAAACTTTCTCCATACGGAAGTTTTACCCTCAACCATTGAGGGCGTGCGCCACCACTTACCACATTTTTCGCTAATAACGCTTCGAGGTCAGCAGTAGGAAAATGGATTGTATTTAGGTCGTGTATCATATTTTGAATGAATAATGAATAATAAAATGGGACTTTAAAAACGTATTTTTCCCTTCAAGAGGGGTTTGCTATTATTTCAATATGGGATAAGCCACTAACAAAGCAAAACCTACGCAGTAAACCTACTCTCGTCTATCATTGTTTTACAAGATTGACCGTTAATAGCCTACCGCTTTTTTCTATTGCAATACAAAGGTAGGGAAAAGGAGAGAATCCAACAAGTTTTAGCAGAATCGGCGTTTTTCAAACATAGCAGCCTCGTTTTTCGTTTTGAGGTAAATTATTGATACCGAAAATGAATTGGATACTGGAATACCGCAAGTTGCTGTTGGTGATAATGACCGCGCTTACACTTATGTTTGCTGCTTTTTTGCCTAAATCATATATTAATTTTAGCTTCGAGAGTTTTTACCCCAAAGAGGACCCTGCCCAAATTTATTTCGAAAATCATAAAACTACTTTTCAGGACAAACAAAGCCTGTTAATTACCATTGCTTTAAAAAGCCCGAAAAAAGAGGTATTTGATAAGACCTTTTTGTACAATGCAGATAGTATTTTTTCACAATTAGCCACTCTGAAAAATGTAGATTCGTTGGCAAGTGCCACACAATTTACCTACCTTAAACGTACGGCTTTGGGCATCAAACAGTTGCCTTATTTTACCTTTGAAACAGAGGAAGAAGTGCAAGAAAGTAAAGAACGAATTGCAAATGACACAACTCCTGTGGGGCTTTTCATCACCAAAGACCGTCAACATCTGTGCGCACATTTGATTATTGAGGCTGAAATTTTTGACACAAAAGGGCGCGATACGCTGTCAAATAAGATAGATAGTTTATTGGCTGTTTACCCTTACGAGCATTTGATAACGGGAGTTCCCTATATTAGAACACAATACGTAAATAAAATAGCGCAAGAAGTTTTGACTTTTATTGCGATTGCGGTGGTTTTGTTGGTGATCATGTTGAGTTTGATGTTTCGCAATGTGTGGTGTGTTGTGATTCCTTTGATAACGGTGGCAATTGGCTCAATTTGGACTTTTGGCTTGATGGCGATGAATGGGCAAGCGATTAATTTAATTACGAACTTATTGATTCCCATTGTGTTTGTGGTGGGCGTTTCGGACATTATTCACATTTCGACTAAATATTTTACCGAATTAAAAAATGGATTAGAGCCAGAGGCAGCCATGCGAATTACCTTAAATGAAATTGGTTTTGCCACTTTTCTCACTTGCATTACGACTGCTGTGGGGTTTGGAGCCTTAGCCCTTTCTGATTTCGATTTTTTGAAACCCGTGCTAAAATTCTTTCATCTTCGCTATATTTTTGGCGCAGATGTTCCGCCTTTGAAAGTCTTTGGATTATACGGTGGCTTTGGGGTAGTTGCAACTTATGTAATTTCTATTACCTTGATTCCCAATTTATTAATGGTTATCCCTAAAGAAAAACTCATGTCAGCACGTTCTATCGAAGGTTCGGCAAAATGGGAGCCTTTTTTGTTAAGAATGTATCATTTGAGCATTAATAATCCTTGGAAAATAACCTTCTGCACTGTATTATTAATTACGGTTGCTGGCTTTCTTACCACCAAAATCCCGATGAATATGCACCTGCTTGAAGACTTAGGTTGGCGCGACCCCGTTCGTAAAGCGATGGTCTTCTTCGAGGAAAATTTGTTTGGCGTGCGCCCTTTTGAAATGGGAATTGAAGCCAAAGGCGATAGAAAAGTGACGGACAAAGCGGTTTTGGTAGAGATGGAAAAAATTCAAGGTTTCTTGGAAAAAAACACCTCTTTTAATTTATATCTCTCGCCCGTAACTTTCCTGAAATCAGCAAACTTCATTAATCACTTTAACCGAAAAGAGCATTACACTTTGCCCGATTCCCAAAGTCAAATCAATGAAATGCTGGAATTTGCGCAAACGAGCGAAGCGGCAAAATTGCTCAAAACGGTGATGACTGAAGATGGGAAACGCGCCCGCATTAGCGCAAGAACGGCTGATTTAGGTTCTGATGAACACAAAGCAATCTTGGTAAAACTAGACGCATTTATTCAGAAAAATTGTAATACCGAAATCTTCAATTATCGTTACACAGGACATGGGCATTTGACCGAAAATAACTTAACCTATTTGCGTGAAAATCTGCTCAATGGTTTAATTATTGACTTTTTGGTAATTGGTTTGGTGATGGGCTTGGTTTTTCGCTCTTTTAGAATGGTGATAATCAGTATGTTGCCAAATATGATTCCGCTACTTGCGACTGCGGGCATTATGGGGATTTTTGGCATTACGCTTACCACCTCTTCCGCAGTTGTGTTTGTGGTTGTATTTGGTATTGCCGTAGATGATACGATACATTTCATGGCGCATTATAAATTGGAGCGAGAAAAAGGCACGCCCAAAGAAGCCGCGATTCGTCATACCTTGCTCGGCACAGGCAAAGCAATGATTCTCACCTCCATTATTCTTTTAAGTGGCTTCTTTACGTTGCTATCTTCCACGTTTGGTGGCACTTTCAACATCGGCTTATTTAGCCTTATTACCATTGTGTTTGCTGTGATAAGTGATTTATTTTTAGCACCTTTGTTATTAAAATATTTTGGAGAGTAGCTCTCAAAACGTAAATTTATTTTTATGAAAACATTAGCCTGTTCTACTGCTCAAGAAGCACTTTCTCTCCTGCCTGCTACCGCCAATGTGTTTATTCATACGGCAGCGGCTACGCCTAAGTTATTGGTTGAGGCGATGGCAAAGGAGTATGAGCGTTTGGAAAAAATCTCAGTATATAGCCTTCATACCGAATGGGAGGCAACTTATCTCGATGAACCTTATGCAGATAAGTTTCAAGTGCATACTTTTTTTGTTGGGGGGAATATTCGGAAAAAAGTATGGGAAGGAAAAGCGAGTTACATTCCCATGTTTTTACATGAGATTCCTCGATATATTCGAAGTGGTCTTTTGCCAATTGATGTGGCACTCGTAACGCTTTCTCCACCTGATAAGCGCGGTTTTTGTTCGTTAGGCGTTTCTGTGGACACGACTAAAGCCGCTTGTGAGCAAGCAAAATACATTATTGCGGAAATTAACCCTAATATGCCGCAAACGATTGGCGATGGCTTGATTCATATTAGTCAAGTTTCGGCTTTTATTGAGGCGGACTATCCAATTTTTGAAGCCCCTGCCCCAGAATTAACGGAAGTTGACTTACTAATTGGTAAAAATGTAGCTTCTTTGATTGAGGACAGAGCTACTTTGCAAATGGGCATTGGCGCAATCCCGAATGCTGTGCTTGCGGCTTTGGGAAATCACAAAGATCTGGGTGTTCATACCGAAATGTTTTCTGATGGAATTGTTGATTTGGTCGAAAAAGGGGTGATTACGGGAAAGTACAAACACACGCACCCAGGCACAATCGTGTCAGGTTTTGTGATGGGAACGCGCAAAGTCTATGATTTTATTGACCAAAATCCTATGGTGCGAATGTTAGACATTGCGTATGTGAATAACCCAAATGTGATCCGCAAAAATCAGCGCGTTACAGCGATTAATAGTTGTATAGAAGTGGATTTGTTGGGGCAAGTTTGTGCAGATTCTATTGGGCATAAGCAATATTCGGGCGTGGGCGGGCAACTAGATTTTATTTCAGGGGCGAGTTTGTCCGAAAATGGAAAACCTATCATTGCCTTACCTTCTACTACAAAACATGGGGAATCGCGCATTGTGCCTTATCTGAAACAAGGCGCAAGCGTAGTAACAACAAGGGCGCACGTTCATTATATTGTAACAGAATATGGAATTGCGGATTTGTACGGAAAAGACATCAAACAACGCGCAAAAGCCTTAATTGACATTGCGCACCCCAAAGAAAGAGAAAATTTGGAAAAACAGTTTTTTGCTTTTTGAGAAAGAAATACATCCCTACTTTCACTATAAAGAGAAAGTAGGGAATATATTAGGCTGCGATTGATTTATCGTTTGCCTTTTTTACCGCTGCGAGATTTGGTTTTGTCATTGAGGGTACGATTTACCTCTCTATATACGAATACCCCTACAACGGCTAATACAACTAAAAAGATTGCTATTTTCATGGTAAAAGAAAATGAAGAAGATGAATCAAATAATTGCGTAAAGATAGTAAAAAAGCAAATGTTTCTACCTAATTGCAATTTTTTTTCTTCTGCTTACTCCTTTTTTTTCGAAGAAGATAAAATACCAAAAAAATTCCGCTTTTTTTGCGCAGCTTGCTAGGCTTGCACAGTATTTGCAATACAGCAAAGTACTTAAAACTTTGCTTACATGACTACAAATAACCTACTTATAATACTTTGTTTGGTATTTGGAATGTTTTTTTAAATAATATTTTTTGTTAAAAAAATAACTTTTGGCAAAAAATCAAAAAAAAAAAACAGTTTGGCATAGTATTTGTAAAATAATTATAGTACGCAAATGATAGAAAAATAATTTGCTTTCACTTGAATTTTATTCTTTTTTAGCAATAAAAAAGTTTTGATAAAGAGTTATACTTCCCCAATTTTATTTTAAGGTTTGAGATGGCTTTTCTAGCTTCCCTAGCGTGACGCTCTGGGAAGTTTTCTTTTTTAGGTAAAATACAACCTTTCAACATAAATTCCGTAAAAAACGCATGGTTTTCAAAAAATTTCTTTATATTGCCCTAATTTTTAGCGTGAAAAAACTACTAATAACCTTGACATCGTTTATTTAGTGTAGGCGGTAAGCTCGAAAATCTCTTTAACACTTTAATTTTTAATCATTTAATTTATAAATTGTTATGTGGAAACGTTTCGTACGTGCAGTTAAATCGTTATTCGGGGCAGCCGTGAGCAGCATCGAAGACCCCAAGTTAATTTTGGAGCAAAACATCCGCGAACTCAACGACCAAGTTCCAAAAATGAATGAAAACATCGCTACCGTAAAAGCGAGTGTGAATCTTTTGGAAAAGGAGTTTAATAAATACAAAAATGAGTATCAAGACCTTGTTTCCAAAATGAAGGCGGCAATTCAAGGTGGGCGTGATGACATCGCTTCTCAATATGCCTTGCGTTTGGAAAGTGTGAAGTCAAGTATGCAGCAAACAAAAGCGCAGCATGAGGCGGCAGCAAAAGCCTATGAGAAATCGCTAGAAGTGAAAAAGGTGTTTATGCGCGAAAGGGAGAAAAAGATTTCGGAGGCAAGAGAAGCTTTACGTGCGCATGAAAGAGCGCAATGGCAATCAAAAATTGCGGACACTTTGGAGCAATTTGAGGTGGCGGGTGTTGACCAAACACACGACGAAATGTTGCAAAAAATTAATGAGCAAACCGCTAAAAATGAAGCTCGTATGGAAATCGCTTTAGATTCGGTGGATACACAAGCCTTGAAATTGGAGGAAGATGCCGAAAAATTGCGTGCGCAAGATTTGGTAAATAAGTTCAAAATTGAAATGGGCATGATGGACGAAACCAAAACGGAGAATAAAGACGACTTAAATATTTCTACGGATACGAAGTTGATGAATTAGTTGTATAAAGAAAATCCTTCGCGTATGTTTAATTTTAAATATACGCGAAGGAAAAAATAACCACATTAACATAAAGCATTATGGACGGAGAAGAATACCGCAGAAAATTAAAGGAGCAAATCAAGCAGGAAGAAAAAGCGGAATTGCTCAAACGGAAGGCTTTTTTGAACAAAGTAAATGAAATCAAAAAGCAACAACCACTT
>JBJXHA010000233.1:0-2906 GCA_046160275.1 Bacteroidia bacterium
TTTGTTTTTGTGCAAGTTGCTCTACGCTTTCTAATCCTCTCACTGCCAGCACTTTATTCTTTACATCTAATTTATTGCCCAAAGCCTTCCAACCTTTCACTTCAATAAACTCATTCAATACAATACGGGCGGTTTCTTTTGCTTTGCTGCCCGGCTTGGAAAAAGTATATTCAATTTTGGCATCAGCTTCTGTGGAAACAAAAAGCAATTTAGAGCCTGCTTCTGCACTGATAAAAGAGAACGTTTTGCCTTCCGTTGTTGTTTCAATCAGAAAACGCTTCACATAATATTCTTTGGTTTTGCCATCATAATGTACCACAGAAATAGGATTATCTGCCTCAAATTTTTCGATTATCAGGCTTTTTTCTTGGTCGTAGCGATTGGTCGGTTCAAAGTTCGTTAATTCATAAGAACCATCTTTAAAAATAACTAAAATTTTATCCGAAGTGTCAAATTCACCTAAATAACGCCCTCTTTCATCTGAATTTAATCGCCCTACAATGTTATCATACCAAATTTTTCGCCCACCCAAAGAAGATGCGCCCACAGATTTGCGCACAATCTTACGAATCGGATATTTTGTAAGTTGATTTCCCATCGCATCGCGCCCTTTTATGCCCAAGGTTGAAAAATCAAACTCCATGCTTTTGTTTTTTGCCGTACAATTTTGCGACAACAATACCCCAATAATTTCCGTTTCTCCATTTGGATTTGCCGAAAAATACAAGAGTTTTGAGCCTTTTGTACCGCGTGTAATGTCATATTCTTTGTCACGAATAATGGCAGTTACACTAAATCGCTTCACATAATTTACGCCCGTTTCTGCATCACGATAAGCCGCATGATAAACCATACGCTCATTGTTTTTCTTCCACACATCAATATGTAAAATATCTTTGCCCACAAATGCCTTTTCCGAAACCTTCACCACTTTCCATTTTCCATCGGCTAAGAACACAATAATATCATCAATATCAGAGCAATCGCACACATATTCTTCTTTTTTCAAGCCGTAGCCGATAAAGCCATCTTTGCGATTGACATATAATTTTTGGTTGGCAACAGCCACTTGCGAAATCTCAATGGTGTCGAAAGATTTAATTTGCGTTTTGCGCTCTCTCGTTTTGCCATATTTTGCAAGTAAATTTCTGAAATATTGAATCGCATATCCCACCAAATTTGCCAAATGATGCTCAATATCCGAAATTTGTTTTTCCAAATCGCGCATGAGTTCATCAGCCTTAAAACTGTCGAATTTAGAAATCCTTTTGATTTTAATTTCCGTTAATCGTACAATGTCGTCTTCGGTAATCGTACGATAAAACTGCTTTTTGTAAGGTGTTAAGGCTTTATCTATCGTTTCGATGACACTTTCCCACGTTTCACATTCCTCAATTTTACGATAAATACGCTTTTCAATGAAGATTTTTTCCAAAGAAGAAAACAACAACCTTTCTTTTAACTCCGCAAGCTGAATTTCCAGCTCTTTTTTCAACAATTCTAGCGTATTTTGAGTAGAAAGTTTTAGCAATTCATCTACACTCAAAAAATACGGCTTATCTTTGATGATGACGCAAGCTGAAGGCGAAATCGAAACTTCACATTCCGTAAAAGCATACAGTGCGTCAATCGTAACATCAGGCGAAATATTGGGCGGCAATTCAATCACAATTTCCACGTTTTTTGCCGTGTTATCCGTGATTTTCTTAATTTTAATTTTGCCTTTGTCATTTGCTTTTATCACAGATTCGATGAGCGAACCCGTTGTTACCCCAAACGGCAAAGACGTAATTAATAAGGTGTTTTTATTGGGACTTTCAATCGTACCGCGACAACGCACTTTGCCTCCTCTGCGCCCACTATTGTAATTGGAAGCGTCCATTGTGCCACCTGTCGGGAAATCGGGCAAAAGTAGGGTTGTTTTTCCTTGCAAAACCTCAATCGAAGCCTCAATCAATTCGCAAAAATTATGCGGCATAATCTTGGTCGAAAGCCCAACCGCAATCCCTTCTACGCCTTGTGCCAATACCAACGGAAATTTCATCGGCAAGGCAACAGGCTCGCGCTTACGTCCATCATAAGAAAGCGACCATTCTGTATTTTTGGGATTAAAGGACACCTCTAAGGCAAATTTCGACAAACGCGCCTCAATGTAACGCGAAGCCGCCGCGCTATCTCCTGTACGCACATCGCCCCAGTTCCCTTGCGTTTCCACCATCAAATCCTTCTGCCCCATATTCACCAATGCTTCCCCAATCGCGGCATCTCCATGCGGATGATACTGCATCGTTTGACCGATGATATTTGCGACCTTATTAAAACGCCCATCGTCCATTTCCTTCATAGAATGAAGAATACGGCGTTGCACAGGTTTCAAACCATCAAACAATAATGGAACAGCTCGCTCCAAAATTACATAAGAAGCGTAATCCAAAAAGTAAGTTTCATACATTCCCGAAACCATCAAACTGCTTTCGGAGCTGTTATTTTCAGTTGCCATTTTTCTGCCAAAATATTAGGGGGTAAAATTGCGTATTTTTACGCAATTTTGCAAATAGAGTTTTAAATTTTAGCAGAAATGAGTTATTTTTTAGCTTTATTTGTGAAGTTTGGTTGTTTTTTTAGTTTTAAAGTAAAAATAAAGCAACCATTGAAGACTACCGAAAACTACTTGGATAGTTTTAGTGATGATACGTTGAGTGAGTATGCCAAGTTTTTGGTGTGAGGGTTGGAATATTTACCCTATTTTTTTACTTTTGTAACCTTATATCACCGAAAGAATGAACGAGATTACGATACAACAATCCGCTTTTATTAGTGAGATGAAAGAAATGGTACGCTTGGCGCAATATGAAGCCTTAAAAGCGGTAAATGTCCAACTCCTTCAATTGTATTGGGAGTTGGGG
>JBJXHA010000234.1:0-8263 GCA_046160275.1 Bacteroidia bacterium
CGATTGAAAAGGTAAATGCCCTCAGAAAATCTTTACTGAAACATAGTTATCCCGTTCAAAGTGAAACGATTAGCCCTAAAACCTATCAAACCTCTTTTATTGTTCGTTTTCGTGAAAAAATGATTCCGATTGAGGTTGCTGAAATTGCGATGTTTTATTTAGAAAATGAAATTCAGCATGTATTAAAACTCAATGGCGAAACCTCCGCGATTTTCAAAACCCTAGATGAAATCGAACAGGCGCTTAACCCCGCCCAGTTTTTTCGCATCAATCGTCAAATGATTGTGAATCGCAAAGCCATTCAAGACATAGAACCCTACTTTAACCGCAAAGTTATTGTAAACCTGCAAGTAAAAACACAAGAGAAATTGGTCGTTAGCCGCCTGAAAGTGAGCGCGTTTAAGCAGTGGCTGGAGTTGTAAAGCGTTAAGTAATGGATAATTAATAATGATTTAAAATACTCAATCCTTTTGATAAAGTACTTAATACCATAAAGAAAAATTTCTACTGTTTTTGCGGGCTGGTCATGCTGTAAGCATCTTATCAAACCCAAGCTGAACACAATGCGTAATAAGATGCTTACAGCATGACAACTAGAAGAAAATCCAATAAAACTTAATTTACTCTATACTTAACAATGAAACTATTTGACGCAAATCTCCCGCAAAATGTGTTAGCTTTTTTGGCAGAAAAGTTAGCACATACAACTTGTTTTGAAACTGCAAACAAAGAAATACACGCTCATTTTGGAATTTTATCCTTCTTTGAAAATAGCGAAGAGTTGGCAACCTTAAAAAAGGCTACTTTGGATATAAAAAATAGGGTGGAAGAACCCGATAGAACAGCATACGGAGATTTTCAGACAAATATAAACTTAGCCAATAACTGTGTTTCGTATCTTTTAACAAAAACTGTTTCGCCGCAAATCATCATAGAGCCTACTTGCGGGAAAGGAAATTTCATCTTAGCGTGCTTATCGCACTTTGCTGAGGTGGAATATATCATTGGCGTTGAGATATATAAGCCATACATTTGGGAAACGAAATTTCAAATTATCCAATTTTACCTAGAAAATCAGCGCGGAAATAAACCCAACATCTTGATTTCTCACAACAATGTATTTGATTTTGATTTTGCTGCTATTGCCAAGTTATATTCAGAAAAAGAAATATTGGTCATTGGAAATCCGCCTTGGGTTACGAATGCGCAATTAGGTACGCTTAATTCTAAGAATCTTCCGGCCAAAACAAATTTTAAAAAGCATAAAGGATTAGACGCGCTTACAGGGAAGGGGAATTTTGACATCGCAGAAGCGATTAGCTTTGTTATGTTGAATACCTTTCAAAAAACAAACTGCCATCTCGTGTTGTTGGTGAAAAATTCAGTCATTAAAAATATGGTATTTGACCAACAACAGCATCATTTTGCGCTGTCAGAAATTGAAAAATTGAGCATTGATAGTAGGAAGGAATTTAAGGTGTTTGTCGAGGCTGCTTTATTTTATGGAAAATTGAATGGGAGACCGAGCTATATTTGTAAAGAAATTAATTTTTATGATAAGCACAAAACGGTAAAAAACAAGTATGGCTGGTTGGAGAAGAAGTTTGTTTCTAACCTCGATGCTTATGTGGGTAGTCAAGAAATAGAGGGAAAATCCCCTTTTGAATGGAGGCAAGGGTTAAAACATGATTGCGCTGTGATTATGGAATTGCTAAAAGAAGAGGAACACTATGTAAATGGCTTAAATGAAAAAGTGGAACTAGAAGATGACTTGGTGTATGCTCTGCTAAAAAGTTCCGATTTAAAAGGTGGATTAATTAGGCAAACGAGAAAAGTTACGATTGTTCCACAAAAAAAGATAGGTGAACCAACAGATGATATACCTTCGAAATATCCCCAAACTTCCCACTATTTAAGGAGACATTTGGCGCACTTTGAGGCAAGAAAGTCTGCTATTTATAAGAATAAACCGCCTTTTTCGATATTTGGAATAGGAGATTATTCTTTTAAACCCTATAAGGTGGCGATTTCAGGACTTTATAAAACCTTTCATTTCACTTTCATTCTCCCTCAAAACCATAAACCTATTATGCTAGATGATACGTGCTATTTTTTAGGTTTTGATAGGATAGAATTTGCTGCTTATACCTTCCTTTTATTAAATTCAGAAAAAACGACCCAATTTTTAACTGCTATTACCTTTGCTGATGCAAAAAGGACTTTTACGAAAGAGGTATTAATGCGAATAGATATGGGAGCTCTGGCAAAGTTATATGCGCCAGACTATGTTCAAAATGAGCTAGATAAGCTCAATGAAAAATATGGACTTAATTTAACCTTGGATTTATGGGCTGCTTTTTTGCATGAAATTACACCGTTACACAAAACACAAATCTTGATGTTTGAATAAAAATCCCCCTTTTTATTTATACATTTTCCTTTCAAACAATGAAAGCTCTTAGGGGATTTTTAGAGGAAGCAAAATAAAAATAGCCACTTCCCCCCTTTCTTGTTCAATTCACCCTCATTTTTGTTCAATTCACTGATTTTCTGCCTTTTTATTTCTCAAAAACGCTGCACATTTGTATTCATATTTAATGAAACTCATGAAACAAATAATTTTCAGCGTTTTTTTTCTGATAAGTGGCGTGAGTCATTGGGCGGTGGCGCAATCACAAAGGCTGTCGCTTGCTTCGCTTGAGCAGGTCTCAACTTTGGTGCTTCAACAAAATCCCGATGGGAAAATTTACCTCGCCAAACAACAAAAATCTAAGCAAGAACTTCATAATCAATATGGTGCATTTGCGCCGACAATCACGGGCAATTTTAACGGGCAGTATAACATTGACCGCCAAACGACTGCTTTGCCAGGCATTATTTTCAATAAACCCAACGAAATGATTAACGTGCAAATGGGAACGGATTATATTTATAATACGGGCCTAAGCGCGAGTGTGGATATTTTAAACTTTCAGACCATTTTTCAAGTCAAAACGGCAAAACTGAACACAGAATTGCAAACAGCGCAATCAGAAGCGTTTCATCAGTTGCTAAGAGAGCAAACGGCATTGTATTATTTTGGCGTATTAATTGGCAAGAAAAACCTTGAAATACAGCAACTTAACTTGCTTTCTGCGGACAGTACGCTTGCTTTAAGTAAACAAAAATATGCACAAGGAATCATTGATTTGGCAAGCCTCAATCAAGCACAAATTGCCTTGAATCAAGTAAAAATTGCTTCAATAAACAGTGAAAAAACGGTGCATTTTTATACGACACAGTTGAAAAACTTATTGGGTTTAACGCCCAAAGATGAGCTTGTTTTTGGGGATTCTGTTGGCTTGCAAACTAAGGCGTTTCCCAATTTTAACTCCGTTTCTCCTGATAAAAATTTGGCACTCTATCGCCTTCAATATCAAGTTGCTAAATCAGATTTATTGGTAAAAAAAGCTGCTTTTCTTCCTCGATTGAGTGTGAATGGTTATTGGGGATTTCAGCAGTTGAGCAATGAATTTTGGGCAAATGATTGGAGTAAATATAATTATGTAGGGCTAAATCTTTCGTTGCCTATTATGAACGGTTATCGGAACATAGGAAATGCAAAATTGGCAAATTGGAACGCCAAAATTCAAGCGCAAATTCAAGAAAATGAGGAGCTGAAAGCGCAAAATAAAGAAGCGCAGTTGCTTGATGATTATCAAAATGCGCTACAACAGCTCGTATTAGCCAAGGAAAATTATCAACTTTATCAAGAGAATAAGGAGCTTACTTTTCAAAAATATAGCCAAGAAATTATTGGCTTAGATGCTTATTTAAAGAGCTACGATGATTATTTAAAGGCTGAAAATCAATACCTTAGTGCTTTGTCGCTAACTTATGGTTATTATGCTACGTTGTTTGCTAGGAAGTAGGAAATGTTTAATTTAATACTAAAGAAATATGAAATATACACCATTTTATTTTATTATAATCGTCCTTTTGGGCTTGGCGAGTTGTAGCAAAAACCAAACGACAAAACCTGAGCGTAAAGACATTGTTGATGCAGTTTTTGCAAGCGGTGCGGTGTCCTTTGCCGATGAATATGTGGCGACCGCAAATGTCGAGGGTTTTATTAAGGAGGCGAAGGTGAAGGAAGGAGATGCGGTGGCGCAAGGTGCGTTATTGTTTCAATTATCGAATGAAGTTCAATCTTTGCAAACTGCGAATGCACTCACAAATTACGAAGAGGCGATGACGAGCGCGGGAACTGCCTCGCCAAAGTTGTTGCAACTTGAGGCGCAAGTGCAGCAAGCAAAGCAAACCCTAGAATTAGACCGAAAAAATATGGAACGCTATGATAATGAGGTAAATACACCCAAAATTCAGCAAATTAGGCAACAACTCGCCCAAGCGCGTGAAGTATTAGAGGTGGACAAGAAAAATTATGAGCGATATGAGGCGCAAATTAACGCGCCTAAAATTGTGCAACTCAACAAGCAACTTGCCCAAGCCAAACAAACCTTTGAATTGGACAAGAAAAATTATGAGCGATACGAGGCTTTGTTAAAAACGCACGCGGTTTCAAAATTGGAATATGATAAAATTCAGTTGCAATACGAAAATGGCAAGAACAATGTGCAGATTGCGGAGAAAAATTTAGCAGAAAAGGAAGCAGCCTTGAGCATTGACTTGGATAAGGTGAAATTGCAGTATGAAAATTCCAAAAACAATGTGGCAATTTGGGAGAAAAATTTGGCAGAAAAAACGGCATTGGCGCGTTTAGATGATGATAAAGTGCGATTGCAATACGAAAATTCAAAGTCGAATGTGGCAATTTTGGAAAAAGCCTTAGCCGATTCCAAAAAAACCTTGAATCAAACGGTAAAAACGACTCAAAATCAAGTAGAAATCCAAAAGCAATATTTTGGGGATTATTCGATTTATTCGGCGATGATGGGAACAGTGCTAGAACTGCCAAAACAAGTGGGAGAATTGGCAAGGCGCGGCGAAATGTTGGCAAGAATTGGTGGTGGTAAGTTGATAACCAAGTTGTTTGTGGCAGAGGAGGACATTAATCAGGTGCAACTTGGGCAAAAAGTAGCCCTTTCGCTCAATACGGATAAAAACAAAACCTATCAAGCCAAAGTAACGAAGATTTATCCCGATTTTAATAAAAAAGAGCAGTCATTTGTGATTGAAGTGGAATTTGATGAGCCGATCGCGCAGCTTCGTTCAGGTACGCAAGTTCAGGCAAATATCATCGTGGGAGAAAAGAAAAACGCCTTAGTTTTACCCAAAAAGTTTCTTCGAAAGGGTGATAAAGTATTGAAAACCAACAAAGAAGAAGTTTTCATAAAAGTAGGAATCCGTAACCTAGAATGGGTAGAAATTTTAGAAGGAATTGACGAAAAAACGGAGGTGTTAGAGAATTGAGAATGGATAGTTGATAATGGAGAATGAGGTAATCTTCTATCTTGCTTATTATCAACTATTTAGATTGAATTATTAGTATAAACTAATTTTTATGAAGTACTTAGTTTGGCAAATACAGCAAATACCTTTTCGCCTACAATCGCCCACTAATACACTGACTATAAACATATTACATTTTTCATTTTTAATTCTCCATTTTCCATTCAATAAATGATTAGACCAACAAATTTAAAAGTCGCTTTTGCCCATTTATCTTCTCGAAAAAAGCAGACCATTATTGCCATGTTTAGCGTAATGTTTGGCGTGGGGATGTTTATTTTTATGCGAAGTTTTGTGGGCGGGATTAACAAGTTGCAAGCCGACTTAGTGTTTAGTGGCATGGCGCATATTCGCATTTTTAATGAGGTGAATTCGGATGTGCCAGACCTTGTACAACCTACTAATAATCAGTTGATTAATATTAGAAATGCGAAGGCACTACAATATACAGAAGGGATTAAAAACGCTACACAAGTTGTGCAAGCGATTGGCAATAACCCCCATTTTACAGCAATTACTACGCAAATTAATACAAGTGCTACCTTTAAAAATGGCTCGGTAAAGCTAGGGGGCGTGCTTTCTGGGGTTGAAGTAGAAGGTGAACAGCAACTTTTTAACATGCGTAAATACATCGAGGAAGGAAGTTGGGAGGAATTGGCAACAAGTAATAACCACATTATTATCGGGGTAGGCATGGCGAAAAAGCTAAATTTGAGCTTGGGAGGTAATTTGACGGTGGTAACGGCTGAAAATATTACCAAAAATTTCAAAATCGTAGGGATTGTCTTCACAGGCTCGCCCCAAGTTGATGAAACGAAAGCCTTTATTCGCAACAGTTGCGCCTTACAACTTGCTTCCAAAAACAGAAGCTATGCTACTGATATTCAAGTGAATGTGAAAGATTTTGAAAAAGCGACAGCCATCGCAGAACCCTTGAAAGAATTGCTTGCTTATAAGGTAGAAAGTTGGCAGGAAGCAAACGAACAACTTGTAGCGGCAAACACTTTGCGCAATTTAATTTCTACCATTGTGCCTACGGTATTGATTATTGTGGCGGGTTTTGGTATCTATAACATTATGGTAATGACCGTAAATGAAAAAATTAAGGACATTGCCATTCTCAAAGCCTTAGGGTTTAGTGGAGATGATGTGATTCAAATTTTCCTTACCCAAGCAGCTTTCATCGGATTGTTGGGTGGCATATTGGGTTTGATTCTAGGCTTCACGATTTCAACCATCATGAGCAAAATTCCGTTTCAAATGGCAGCATCCGACCACCTAGTTATTTTATTCGAAGCCAAAACCTATCTCCTCGCATTTGTTATTGGCTTGATTATCACACTTATTGCGGGATATTTGCCCGCAAAAAAAGCCGCCGCCGTTGATCCAGTTCAAATTATTAGAGGATAAGGTTTAATGGAGAATTAAAAATGGAGAATTGAGAATGAACGAGGGGACAGAGGCTATTTGGCTTTAGTTTATTTGCAATTTTTCATTTTTTACAGAGTAAATACATTAATAGATTGACTAGCAAGTAATTGATTATCAGTGGTTTGGTTTTTTAATGTATTTGCCTTAAATTTTTCATTCTCAATTTCTATTCTCAATTTTCCCTTAGAATATTTACCTTTGGCTGTTAATTATCTTTTTTCAATTCTCCATTAAAATGAAAGATAACATTGTAAAAAACAAATCTTTTCAGTTTGCGCTGCGAATCATCAAACTTTATAAATACCTTACAAATGAGCATCGGGAATATGTGTTAAGTAAGCAATTATTACGAAGTGGTACTGCGATAGGGGCAATGATGCGAGAAGCTGAACACGCAGAAAGTAAGATGGATTTTATACATAAATGTTCCATCGCGTTAAAAGAATGTAACGAATCCGATTACTGGATAGAACTACTATATCAATCCGATTATTTGAACGAAAAAGCATACCGCTCCCTAAAAAATGACAATGAAGAAATACTGAAACTGCTCGTTACGATTATTAAAACAAGCAAAAATAACCTCTAACACATTTTCCATTTTTCATTCTCAATTCCCTAAAAAATGACAACTGAAACTACTCGTTACGATTATTAAACGAGCAAAAATAATCTCTAACGCAACATTTTCCATTTTTCATTCTCAATTCTCCATTAAACTAATGCAAGCATTAAGCGTTCATCACATCAACAAATATTTTTATGAGCCTCAAACTTTTCAGGTGTTAAAAGACATTTCTTTTGAAGTGAAAAAGGGGGAGTTTTTGGCTTTGATTGGCAAGTCGGGTTCTGGTAAATCCACTTTGCTCTATGTTCTTTCAACCATGGACACCGATTTTACAGGTGATTTGAGTATCAATGGGGTAGATTTGAAGGGCAAAACGCAAAATGAACTTGCCGCTTTTCGAAATGAACACATTGGTTTTGTCTTTCAATTCCATTACCTTTTGCCTGAATTTTCGGCAATTGATAATGTGATGCTACCTGCCTTAAAATTAGGAAAAAAATCGCCTGAAGAAATTAGGGTAAATGCCTTAGAAAGCCTTGCCTTATTAGATTTAAGAGATCAAGCCGAAAAACCTGCCAACAAACTTTCGGGTGGGCAACAACAGCGGGTAGCCATTGCCCGCGCTTTAATCAATGAACCCACTATTATCATGGGCGATGAGCCTACAGGCAACCTTGATTCGCAAAACAGCAAAGTCGTTTTTGATATTTTCAAAGCACTTTGTAAGGAAAAAGGGCAAACAATTATTGCCGTTACACATGATGATGATTTTGCAGCGAACTGTGATAGAATTATTGAGTTGCAAGATGGTAG
>JBJXHA010000235.1:0-7022 GCA_046160275.1 Bacteroidia bacterium
GGAGACTTAATATTTTTCTTTAGCTATCTATGTAAGATTCGTAATAAAAATGTTAAAAAAATGGAAAATAAATGCAAATGAATTTGTTTATAAATCATTCATAATCAAGGACTTTTTTTCTAAGTCAGCAGCAACTGCTTCAAATAAGGCTTTTACATTCTCTAATCCGAATCCGTTATAATTGTTTATTCTTTGCACAATTTCATAAAAAAGGGTAGGGCGGTCATCTATCGGTTGGGTAAAAGTTTGTAGCAAAATCGCATCATCCATTACGTCACAGAGGATTTGATGTTGCTGAAATAGGTCAATATCTAAATGTGGGTATTTTTTTCGCAAATTTTCGTAGTAACTATTAGGATAAGTCGTAAATTCTACGCCATTTTCGGCTAGTGCTTCTTTCGTTTCCAAAATATTATTAGAAGAAAAAGCGATGTGTTGCACGCCCGTTCCTTTGTGTGCATCAAGAAACACCTGCACTTGCGATTTTCGCACCTCATTCACAGGCTCAACAAGTACTTGATTAAATTTCCCTTGCTGCGATTGCAAAACTTTCATATATAAGCCTGTATTGGCTGCCGAAACTTCCTGTTTTTCAAAGGATTGTATCGTAGTTGCTTGAAAAATATTTTGCCAATATCCTTCCCAAAATGCCATTTCATTTTCGCGCAAAGCACAAGTAAGATGGTCTATTTCTTGCAAATGTGAGTCAAAATTGGGGCGAAACCATTTTTTGTCAAAAGCTTGAAATTTCGGTTTAAATGTGCCTTTATATTGTGTTCTATTAATAAAAACAATTTCATTATCATCGAATAATTTCAAATGCGCTTGCTCTACCTCACCCTTTTCATCAACCAAACAATAAGGCGCAAGCAAAGGAATTGCTCCCCGTTGTAGTGCATTTTGATAGGCTTCCCCCACATTTTCCACAGAAATTGCAAAGCGTTTTACACTGTTTCCATGTGTATTTACAAAGAATTGATTTTCATGCTGATAGGCAGAAGTAATGAGCAAACGAATGTCATTTTTTGCTAATAAATAGGAAACCTGCTCAACATTTCCCGTTTCTGGTCCGCAATAAGCAACTACCTCAAAGCCCATTCCTTTTACGTGCCAATAAGCCACCGTTTTTGCCGTACCTACAAAAATTTCCAAATAATCGTATTTCATGAAAACACTACCTAATAATCTATCCCACCTCAAAAGTATTGATTTTTTGTGTGGTTGCCAAATATAGTACTTGTAATGTAGCAAGTGTTTAGTCTTTGTACTTAGGTTAGATTACCAAAAAAACTTATCAATGATGGCATAACTGAACAAAGCGTTTGTAAATCCAGCACCCGCTATAATGTCGTAATCAGGGTTTGCAATTTTCGGAAGATTGAAATTTGGTATTATTTTGTAAAAAAAATTAAAACGCAAGCCCTAAACTGACACCTCCTAATGGGACAAAAGGCGTATAAGCAGTATATAGCAAAGGCGAAAAATGCACCCGCATAAAAAAGTGTTTATGAATAAGTTTGTAACCAATTACAGGCATAAAACAGTGATATTTATCAACCCAAGAGGCTCTTTGTGAGGTGTAATGCAGAAACCAAGTGTAACTTAATCCCGTTTCAAAATAATGCTTCTTTTTCCCAAAATTAATAGAACTCCCTATCCATGGAGTAGGCATGAGCGAAGTACTGACACCCAATAAGCCTCTCATATCCACAAAAAAACGGGGCTGTGTAAACAAAATACGATTATATCCAATACCTACCACGCCATCGCCTAAGAGTTGCAGGTAAATGGCATTTTTTAACCTTTTTTCTTCGTGAAAAGTAGTAGGAAACACACGTTTTTTGTCATTAAATATATAACCAATGGAAACGCCCGTAGTATAAGCGATGGCACTTTGTTTTACCTCTGCCCCATACCATGTCTGTGTTAGATAACGAATTGTATGCGGTGCAATAAAAATTCTAAAATAAAGATTGTCGTTAAGGGGCTGATGTTTCGCCCCCAATATCAGAAAGGTGTTAGCCTGCTTATAATCAACAGCCCAAACTTCTGTATGCAGATTTCCCAGCATTTTTCCTATTCCCATAAAAAGAAAGGTTTCGTTTTTCCCATAATTTAGGCTCACAGCTCCCGAATAAACAGGGAATTTCGCATCATCAGCTCGCACACTAAACCCTACCCCCGCATCAGCATCTACAAAAAATCTACTCGATCCAAACAATACGCGATTAAGGTGCAAAGAATAATATACACTAGAACTCAATGCTTCTGCGTAAATGGCAGTTTTTTTCCGTTCCACGCGAAAGGAATCATTTTTATAATTTCTCCAAGTGGATTTCAACAAAGCTGGCGTAGGTTGCGCAAAAAGAGAAGTCAAAGGGAACAAACACAACAAAATACCAATGAGAAGTGATTTTTCTGCTTTCATAAACTTAAATAATTGAAAATGAATATATTGCCGTATAATTTTAGTTAGAAAGTAGGCTTACATTGCTGCTGTTTGTGAGGACACAAACAAGGGTCTTGCATAATAACTTTTACGAACTGGTATGTTTTCATACAAAGCAAATAAAGTAATAATTCTTTTCAAACGAAAGGAAAAGGGGAAGCGTTGTTTTTGTTTTTTTTTACTTTTTTAATAAGCTGATTATGAATTACTTGTAAAATATTTTTCAAAAATTAACATTTTTTTGTAACGCTTTCAAATATTCATCGTATATTTGCGATATAAAATAAAGATAACATGGCAATCAACAAAAAAGACCAATTTTCAGAAGCAGATGTAGCACTTGCAGACTTGTTAAAAGCACTTTCGCACCCTGCCCGCATTGCAATTTTGCGCACCTTAGCAGAAAAAAATACCTGCATTTGTGGAGAAATTGTAGAAGTGTTGCCGCTTTCTCAGTCCACCGTTTCGCAGCATTTAAAAGAACTCAAAAACATCGGTTTAATCAAAGGCGAAGTAGATGGCGCGAAATCTTGCTACTGCATAGATTGGGACAAATACAATCAATTTTTGGAAATGCTTGCGGCTTTTTCAAAGGAAGTCAAATCGTTTAAATGTTGTTAGCATCAGTGAGCAATTACCAGTAAACAGTTATCAGTAATAAAATATTGATTATCAAGTAAATATATTTTTATCTGCAGCTGTTGTTCGTCATATAAACCTCAATTTTTCATTAAGTACTCGGTAAGAATTAGCTTATGTTAATATTTTTACTCAAAATATTGATAATAAACAAGTTAATATCATTTTTCATAGTATTCGGTAATAATTAGTTTATGTTAATGTATTCACTTAAAATATTGATAATAAGTGAGTTAAAATCATTGTCCATTCTCAATTATTAATTATCCATTATTTAGTTTCACATAATTATGACAGTTTTCGACCGTAAAAATCACTGGGAGACAGTATATTCTACCAAATCATTAGAGGAAGTGAGTTGGTATCAGCCAGAACCAACAACCTCTCTTCAATTTATTAAGGAGTTTGCGCTTCCTAAGACATCAAAAGTTATAGATGTAGGAGGAGGGGATAGTTTCCTTGTTGATTATTTGCTTGCAGAGGGCTTTGAGGACATTAGCGTTCTGGATATTTCAGAAACAGCGTTGGAAAAAGCAAAGAAAAGGCTTGGCGAAAAAGCAGAGAAGGTAAAATGGATAATTGCCGATATCGCTACTTTCGTGCCTACCGAAAAATACGACCTTTGGCATGATAGGGCAGTATTTCATTTCTTAACAAAAGAAGAGGAAATTCAACATTACCTTGAAATTACGCAAAAAAATATAGCAATAGCGGGTATTTTAATCATCGGGACTTTTTCAGAAGTAGGACCGAAAAAATGTAGTGGAATTGAGATAAAACAATATTCAAAAGATTCAATGACGGATTTATTTAAGCATGCTTTTGACCCACTAAAGTGTATCTCCATTGACCACAATACCCCTTTTAATACCATTCAGAATTTTATTTTTTGTGGTTTTTTAAAAAAATAAGCGATAGCGTCTTTTTATAAAATTGTAACTATTTATTAATCAAGGGTAAACATATAAATATTTGTCAAAAATGAAAAAATATCTAGCAGAATGTATTGGTACTTTTTTTCTTATCTTTTGTGGCACAGGGGCTATTATTGTGCATCAAACTACGGGTAATCTTTCTCCTTCAGGCATTTCTGCTATCTTTGGGGCTGTGGTTGCTATTCAAATTTATCTTTTCGGTGAGGCTTCTGGTGCGCATTTTAATCCTGTCGTTACCTTAGCTTTTTACTTAGATAAACGTTTTCTTGCAAAGGATATTCTTCCTTATTGGATAGCACAACTGGTTGGAAGTGTTGCTGCAAGCATAATGTTACAGGCTTTTTTTCCTGAAAATACGAACTTAGGTATGACACTTCCGAGCTTAGGTGTTTTTCCTGCTTTGGCTTTTGAAATGTTAATGACTTGCTTGTTGGTTTGGGTCATTTTGCATCTTTCGAAAATGAAACACCCACACACCGCTTTGATAATTGGTATGACAGTAGCTTTAAATGCAGCTTTTGGTGGAGAGGTTTCAGGAGCTTCAATGAACCCTATTCGTTCTTTGGCACCCGCTTTAGTTTTAGGGCAGTTCCAAAACCTTTGGATATATTTTATCTCACCCCTAATAGGCGCAATGTTCGCTGTTTTTTTGCATCGTTATTTTTATAAGCACGACTAAGTAAAAAACGAAGAATGTAATCTCTATTTAAATAAATGGCTATCAATTATTGGTATTGGCAAAAATGTAAGGTTGTACGGGCTGCTTCAGCTGCCCACCATTGGCAAAAACTTCGTTTTTGCGCTGATACGGCAGCTAAAGCAGCCGCTACAGGTTTTACTCAGCATTACATCTGTAGGACTACCCAATTATTTATGGTTATTCACTATTCACTCCATAAATTCACTTCAAAAACATGAAAAATATACTCGTTTTATGCACAGGAAACAGTTGTCGCAGCCAAATTGCGCAGGCTTACCTCCAACTTTTTGCAGGCGAACAAGCTGTTGTTTATAGTGCAGGCATTGAAACACATGGCGTAAATCCGTGTGCCATCGCCATATTAAAAGAAGAGGGCATTGACATTTCTCATCATACTTCGAATCATATTCAGGAATATTTTGAGGTGCCTTTTGATTTGATTTTTACGGTTTGCGACCATGCGCAAGAGAATTGTCCTTATTTTCCAAGCAATGCGCAGAGAATCCACCATAATTTTCCTGACCCTGCCAAAGCAGTAGGCACAGAAGAAGAAATTATGGCACAATTTCGAGCCGTTCGGGAGGAGATAAAAGCCTTTTGCCAACAACTTATAGCAGATTTTTTTAAGCCTGAATAGCTTTTCTTGCTAAATAAGGTAAAGCATAAATTCTTGTAATCGAGTACTAAACTACTTATTATCAAAAACTTAAATTCATTTTTCACTATTCATTTTTCATTAATTTATGAACACATCATCATTTCCGCGTATGCACGTTTCGCTGTATGTGTCTGACATTGCGAAAACCGTAGCTTTTTACAATGCTTTTTTTGGGCAAGAGCCTACAAAAGTAAAACCTCATTATGCCAAATATATTTTAGATTCCCCTTCTTTGATTATTTCTTTCGTTGAAAACGCAGAAAGAGTGCAGCAAAATTTTGGGCATTTGGGTTTTCAAGTGGAAACTTTGGAGGAGATGCACGCAAGAATGGCTAATGCACAAGCTCATAATTTGGTGTCAAAAGTAGAAATTGGCACGAATTGTTGCTATGCAACGCAAGATAAATTTTGGGCGAATGACCCCGATGGTTTTCAGTGGGAGGTATATTATTTCCATGAAGATGCCGAATTTAATGACCCACATTATGAACTACAAGATACTTCGGCTTGTTGTATGCCCCCAACAGAGAAGAAAACGGAGAAAAAGCGCGTAAATTTAGGCGATTTAACCAAAAAAGAGCCTGTCGCTTGTTGTGAGCCTAATTCGGGTTGTTGTTAATAATAAAATAGGCTAGAAAAATAAATATAGCTCAGAGAAGTTTTTTTTACTTCTTTGAGCTATATTGTTAATACAATGAACCGTTTTTTTGCTTAAATTTGTGGTATCCTCTCTTTAAAAAAGGGTATTTTCTTTACGTTTAATCAATACACTCTCTTCAAAATGAAACAATTATTTCAATTCTTAACCATTTTTGTCCTTTTATTTTTTGCACAAAAAGTACAAGCACAAAAAGTATATTCTTGTGATAACAAATATGACGCTGACGTAAAAGTGTATGTAGCAAGCTCTAAATACGATGCCGATTTGGTGGTTTACAAGGTCAGCAGCAAGTACGATACTGACGGAAACAAAGGCTTATGGTGCTTTGTCGATAGCAAATATGACGCAAACATCAAAGTTTATTTCGTAGAGAATAAATACGATGCCGACCTTATCATTTACTTTGCAAGCAGCAAATACGATGCAGAATGGCGCAATCGTAGCAAAATGCCCAAAATGATAAAATAAAGCTACTTATTTTTGAGCTTGAACGTTTTCACAACCTTGCGGAAAGCCGCGAGGTTATCCTTGTGCTTTTTCAATGCAGTTGCCCTAAGCGTATAAGTAGTTTCTTCATCAAAAAGCATGACTGCATAAATCAGCATATTTATCTTCCCATCTTTCTCATATCCGACCACTTCATAGCCTTTTAACCCATTGATTTCTATGGGTTTTATAGACTTTATTTTAATGTTTTCTTTGGTGATAGGCTTTACTTTTCTTACTGCCATTTGTTCTTGTTCTTCCTTTTCTGTGGGAAAGGGTAAGCTAAAAATCATTAACATAGGCTTTGCCTCATCTTTTGATTTAGCCACATACATTGCACCCGTTTCCATGATAATACCGCTAAATTGCAGGGGGCTATTGCTCACATCTAGGGTAAAATTGAGTCGCTCAATAGGATTAGTTTTCACCTCTTCTAGTAAAACAAAAGATAGGAGCGATTTTTCATATTTTTCGCTCAACAAGTGCTCATTTGC
>JBJXHA010000236.1:0-2963 GCA_046160275.1 Bacteroidia bacterium
GCGCAACAGGTTATCAGAAGTTCAAAACTTTAGATGCATGGGTACGAAATCGCCTGCGTTACTGTATTTGGCACGATTGGAAACGACCCCAAAAACGCAAACAAAGTCTCATAAAATTGGGCATAAAACCCCGATTAGCGGCTATGTATGCCAACACTCGAATGGGTGGGTGGGCGGTCGCGCAATCTCCCATTTTGAAAACCTCAATTACCGAAAAAGTCTTACAAAAGATTGGCTACCAATCCTTTACCGATTACTACCTTTCTCTCAAATTTAAGCAACCCAAGAATCAAACCTCCCTTATTTTTCTTTGAACCGCCGAGTACTAGGTCAGTACGCTCGGTGGTGTGAGAGGGTGCGCAAGTCCTGTGGGACTTGCGGCTCTACTCGATTGGGAGAGTTTATTTTTCAAGGAAATGGATTGAGTAATTTCAATGCGGTAATTCCTGCAAAATCCCCCACATTTCTTGTAACCAATTCGCAATCATGCACTATTGCTGTGGCTGCAATAATTGCATCCCCTAAACTCATTTTCTGATTTTGGCGCAATTCCACTGCTTTATCTGAAATCGATTGGCTTACTTCAAACACTTGTAACAAAGCAATACACGACTCAAAATACGTTTTATCTTCAAAACTTAGCTTATGATAGCCTAAAACCTCAATGACAGTTGCTACAGAAACCGCAGAAATTGCTGTTGTGCTTGTAATATAATTTCTCAAAAACGAATATTCTGTTTTTGAAGAATATATCAAAATATTGCTATCCAATAAATACATAGTTTTCAATCTCTAAATGGTAAATTCCTATCTTTTCGTTGTTCTCTTTGCCACTCCATTGGATTTTCAATATAGGAAGTGTTGCCCCCTTTTGCGATAATTTGCAAATGCCTTTCTCGTTCTTTTATGTCCGATTTTGGCATAAAAGGCTGAACAATTCTTAGCCCAATTCTTTGAGCTAACAGCAATAAAAGCTGAAAATCGCTATTTTGTTCAATTTCTATCGTAATTCGTTGCATAAATACATGATTTTAAAGGACAAAGATAGGCAAAACAATCCTATAATAAAAATCATTTTTGAAATATTTAATTGATAAGTACCTCACATCTTTTATTCAATACATCTTTGAGTAATCGCAAATTAGCGATAAACCAATTTTTATGTAATTCCAATTTTTCAGCATCATCAGATATTTTGCCTTCGCTATAAATGGCAACCCTTGAAGCACGTTTATCGTCCAAACGTTCCCAAGATAGCTCCTTACCAAACGCTTTTTCAATCGCTTCTTTTTCCAAAAGCAATTTATCAAAAATAGATTTGTTTAAATCTATTTTTCCTGTATCTATATAGAGTTCGGCTCGCAACCTGTTATCTTTTGCAAAAGACGCACTATAAATTAAGCCTGATAATCCGCTTGAAAAACTATACCAACTTTGCGGTTGTCCTTTTTTAGCATTTGTAAATCTATGATTATCTCGCAAATCATCTATTAACTTTTGGAAAAAGTCTTGATAAGCGTTTTGTATGTCGCTTGGTTTTGAGATTTTAGTATTAGATTTCTGCCAATCATTTGGGAACGATTTTAGTTTGAAATTTAACGCAGGTTGAGAATTTCCGATTTTCAAAACTTCTACCTCAATCGCAAAAAACTCAATATTTTCACTCGTATTTGAATTTAGCCAATCTATAGAAGCTCGGTGCGCCTCCCTTACTTCCTTGGATAGCCAAATAATAACTTCTGCTTTATGCCAAGCTGCATACGTTAAAAGTTGCCCCAAGTGGCTGTGGTCAGTTGCCTCTAATTGGTTTTCAATTACGACAATTCTATCTCGACCTAAATCTGTAGCCAATATATCCAACTCAAAACTTCCCGATAGGACTTCTTTCTCTTTGAACGCTAACTCAAGTCCAATAGCATCCCCTAATTTTGATATGTTTTCTGCCAGCCAAGGCGTAAAATCATGTTCTTCATGTTTCCATATTTCACGAAGATTTACCTTCTCAATAGGTGCAAATTCTATCATAATTTTTATTGTTAATTTTATTGTGATTATTTTTTCTCGAATCTCTCCCAACGACAAAATCTACGCCTGTGCCTGCTGTGCTTTGCCTTGCGCTTCGGGTAGCAGGCATGGGCGGAGATGAGAATGTTGAAGGCATTTTGTCCTTTTTTGTTTAATAATTCCCCATTTTCAAATCTTTCTATTAAGTCAAATTTCAGAAATTTTGACCATTTACTTGACAAATTTTAACATTTTGAATAGGACACATTAAAATCATTCTTCTGGTTAGTTAAACCAAATCGCCTGTTAGTGGCTTGCTTGATTCAATCATGTAGCCAGTGATAAATAAAAATAAATATTGTACATACAATCCAATAAAAAATTGTTAGGATAATGTAAAATAAAATCAAGTAAAAACCCCATATTGCTAAAAAAAACAGTAATGCCTCTGTCCAATTTTCTTTTGTCCAAGATTTGAACAATACTGAATCGTCAATAATAGCAAATATCCAATATAAAACAAAAAAAATAATTGATAAGTATTTAAATATTTGAATCGCTTTTCTAAATGAGTTGTCCTTCATAAATTAATTAAATGGTTTTATATTTGTATAACCTTTGTCATCATAGTCAAACGTATATTTTAAGCATTTGTCCAACGCCTCTACTTAAAAGAACGCCTAATCTATTTTAAAATCGAAAGTACATTTTCCTTTGATTGCCTTCAACGACTTATATTGCTGCACACCGCCTATTTGCCTGCGGCGTTGGCTTTCGTGCGTGGCGGTTGGCAGCAATATTTTTGTGTGTGTTCGGAATGAACATTCCGAACAGTCTTCCGAAAGTTACGAAAAATAAAGGATAAAATCAAGTATTGAATGTAAATAACCTTACAAAGGTAAGGATAAAATACGAAAGATGCAAAGATTTTGTTAGTTTTTTTTTTCGTGGTAAATACG
>JBJXHA010000237.1:0-19373 GCA_046160275.1 Bacteroidia bacterium
CGAGTGCAGCAAAATCCATGAAAATGGTACTTTATCAAAAAGTTACGACTTTCAAAAAAACGGAAGTTTTGTCTAATTGGTCAGGAACAGGAGAGGGGATAGAGTTAGTATTTCCGATGATGTTTGCCGCCCAAGATATGATAGTGGTTAACTTTGACCCCTTAGGTTTGGGAGAAAATGCAGAACCTTTCACTTATATTCACAGCGAAATAGAGGCAAATCAATCCATTGATGTGGTACGAGCAGCCCGCGAATTTTGCGACCAAAAAAGTGTTGATTATCAAAAAGAATTGTATTTGTATGGTTTTTCGGCAGGGGCGCACGCTTGTATGGCAATGGCAAAGCGCGTAGCAAATGACGAGAATTTGAAAAAGCATTTTCCGATAGCACAAATGGTCTTAGGGGCGGGTCCTTATGATTTGTCGGGAGAAATGGTTTCAAGAGTGTTTGCCTATCCCCATGCCAATTATTGGGGCTGTGGAAATAATATACTGTTGCTAATTGCGGCGGCGCAACATTCGGGCTATAAAATGTATGATAAACCTTCTGACATTTTTCGTAGCTCTTATGATTCCCTTTATACGCATTACGTAGAAAATCTCAATGGGGAAATGAAAGAACATTTACCTACCCGTTGGCAAACGATTTTTCGCCCAGAAGTGGTGGCAGATTTTCAAAAAAACCAAAACCATCCATTACGTAAGTTCTTGAAAGAAAATGACTTGTATGATTGGTATAATCCTTTTCCTACCATTTTTTATTATGGCGAATATGATGAAGAAGTACCTTATCAATGTAGTTTGAAAGCCCACGCAGCACAGCGTAAGCATCTGCTTTTTCATGGTAAAGACTTAGGACAATTAAAAATCCAACGCATTAGTAAAGAAGGATGGGTTTGGCTACCTTTTCATCAAAACCATCGCGCATTGGCAATCTCTTGTGCAAAAAAAGCAATAAAAGTGTTTGAAAAATCCTAATTTCCAAGATATTCTCTTAATACGCCCCAAAAGCAATAGATTCAACGGCTTTGACCAACGATTTGCTTTGGGGCTGTTAGGGGATAGCAAAATACATCAAACTAATATTTTAATAATTATCATGGCAACTCAACTCGAAATTGCAAATACTTATGATTGGATGACTGATTTCTTCTTAACCAGTTTAGGAAAGTACTCAGACATAACCAACGCCTTTTTCAATGGGAACTACCTTCTGTCTTTAGACGAAGCTCAATCAAATAAACATCATTATATTATGAATAGTCTTAATCTTCGACCTAATGACAAAGTCCTAGATATTGGTTGTGGTTGGGGTCCCTTTTTATATTTTTTACAAAATAATGGCATGGTTGGTGATGGGCTTACCCTTTCTCCTGCTCAACATAATACTTGTCGTAAAGCAGGTTTAGAAGTGCATCTAAAGAGATGGCAGGATTTTACCCCTAAGACTAAATACGATGGAATTGTTGCAATTGGTTCGCCAGAACATTTTTGTTCTATTGAAGAATATGAAGCAGGACTTCAACTAAAAATATTTCGCGCCTTTTTTAAATATTGTCATGAGAATAGCAAAGAGGGGAGTTCTCTTTTTCTTCAAAGTATGTTGTTCCCTGATCATAATGTTCCCAATTCAAAGGAAATACCTAAAGGCGAATACGCCCCTAAAGATTCTGTTTTGCGACATTTTTTTTTGCTATCCTACTTTTACCCTGGTAGTTGGCTGCCTACATTAGATTTATTGAAAAAAGCAGCAGAGGGTTACTATTTCTTAGAATCCCACAATGATGGTACGCTTGATTACATAGAAACAATGAAGAGATGGAGGGAAATGCTATTATTATTTCAGCCACTTCAAATAAGTTCGTGGAAAAAAGTAGGGTTTCTACTCAAATTATTTCCTAAATTCTTGCAAGACAGAGCCTTTCGTCTGCAAATTTTCGCTTTTTGGGAAAAATCTAATCGAAGATGTTTTGAACTAAATGCTATGATACATACAAGATCTGTTTTTAAGAGAATTACATAATTTGACCTTTTATGGTTGAGTAGAAAAAGTAAAAAGATAATCTCCTCCTAAAAAAATTGCATACCTTGAGAATTAATTTTAACTTCGCAAGTCTTTAGCAAAACAAATAAGAACCTTATACACTAATACATAAGCGTTTTCGTTTTGTAAGCGATTGATTTTTAAAAAATTATCCTCTCAAATTGACACAGGTAGTCGGCAAATGATAAAGCCTATTTCTTTGTCAAGAGTCAATGGTATAGTAATATGGCAATTAAATTAAGTAATGAAGTAAAATTCGGGATTTTGAGCTTAATTACGCTCGTAATCTTTGTATATGGCATGAATTTTTTGAAAGGTTCTAAGGTCTTTGGTAGCGATATGGAACTTTATGCCAACTATGCCGATGTGAAAGGTTTACAACGCGGCTCGCAAGTGCAGATAAATGGCTTGCAAATTGGGCGCGTAGAGGAAATTATTATGGATCCCAAAACCATGCAAATGCGGGTTATTTTAAAGTTTGATAAAATCGAAGAGATAAAACTCCCGTCTGATTCTAAAGCTGTTATTGTAAGTGCAGGTTTGATGGGAGGAATGAATGTGAAAATTGTGCCGGGTAGGGCTGCTACTTTTTTTAAAACCAAACAAGAAATTCAAACAGCCGATGAATTGGGCTTGATGGACAAAGCAGGTCCTTTTGTGGATAAAATCAATGGGCAAATTGATTCTGTCAAAATTAAAAATATTTTGAGTGATGTCAATGGAATTACAAGCCATGTAAATGAGTTGACTGCGGCTTTACAAAATTCTTTAGGTGTAAGCAATGGCAACAGTGAAACACTTTCTTTGGGGCGTGAGGAAATTATGGCAATGATAAAGAATGTGCGTGCAATTTCAGATCAATTAAATACCACGAGCAAAGAGTTGGATAAAATTACAGGAACAACGAATGGCGCATTGGGAAAAGTAGATGGTATTGTAGTTGACGCAAAAGGCGTAGTGAAAAATGTAGATGGCGTGGTGTTAGATGCAAAAAGCTCCGTAGCCAGTGTAAATCAGTCGCTTGCCTCTGTCAATAGAATCATCAATGGCAATACTTATCGCATTGATAGCACAATGGAAAGTGTTCGTTACATTTCTAATCGCTCCGAAACTTTGCCCGATTCTGTAAAGTTGGTAATGGCAGATTTGCGTGTTACCTTGAATAATGTAGATGTTACGATTGATGAACTCAAAAAAGTGCTAGAAGGCGTTCAAAAAGGAGATGGTACGCTTGGTGCTTTGGTTAAGGACAAAGAAATGTACAACAACCTTAATCATACCTTAGACTCTTTGCAAGGCTTAATTTCACATTACAAAAAGAATCCATTCCAAGTACGTTTTTGGGGGAAAACAAAAAAATAATCTCATTTTGGTATATCTCTTTTATTCTTATTTAGGAATATTAATACTTGTTTTTCTTTGCATTAACAATTATTAATGTTCCTAAAAAGCTGCTTTTCACCTTGAAAAACATTTACCCCATTCTTTCATGTTATTGCTATCTTGTTTCATTTAATCCATTCAATCTCAAATCTTTACCACTGATTGATTCTTTTGGCTTAGCACTTTGTTTTTCCCAAAAAAAATCTTACCTTGCAGCCCATTCCCTCCTAAATATTTCTTTTTTTTTTCGTTAATAAAAATGTGGGACTGAAAAAAGATAACACTATTATATTTATATTAATACATGAAAAGTATTTACCTCCGCAAACTAACAATTCGATTTACTTACTTGCTACTTGTTTTGGGCTATGCTTGTTTTTCGCCTTTGTATGGTCAGTTAGTAGTTACCGCAGGCGGAACTGCCTCTGCCCTAGCCAACGCGATTATTGGCTCAGGGGTGACAGTTTCTAATGCCGTACTGAACTGCCCCACAGGTGCTTTTGGTTCTTTCACTGCGACCAATACAAATTTGGGCATGAATGGTGGAATTTTGCTTACCACAGGCTCTGTGGCTAACGCAGTGGGACCTAATAACTCGCCTTCTACTGGGCTAGATAATACAGGCGCAAATAATACCTTTGACCCTAATTTAGGGACAGGTTTGTATGACCCTTGTATCTTAGAGTTTGACCTTGTTTCGCAATGTAGCACGCTTTCTTTGAGATATGTATTTGGCTCAGAGGAATATATGGAATGGGTGGGATTAAATTTCAATGATGAGTTTGGGTTCTTCGTTTCGGGTCCCAATCCTGCTGGCGGAAATTATGTAGGGCAGAACATTGCCGTTATTCCTGGTACATCTATTGCTGTTAGTATTGACAATGTTAATGCAAACGTAAATCCAACTTATTATACTAGCAACACTGGCGGCGCGACCCTACAATATGACGGGCTTACACAAGATCCTAATAATAGTTCTTTAACTGCTACCATCGCTGTCATTCCCTGCTCTACCTATCACATGAAACTTATCATCGCGGATAGGGGAGATGGAATTTTTGATTCAGGGGTGTTTTTGCAGCAAGGCGGTTTCAACTGCCCAAACTCTCAATTAATGGCAGTTACCCCTTCCTCTACGCCATCGTCTTGTTCAGGAAATACGGGTACCGCCAGCATTGTAGTTAATTCTGGCATAGGTCCTTTTACCTACTCTTGGTCAACAGGGCAAACAGGTGTAACCTCTATTTCTAATCTTGCACCAGGCACTTACACTGTCACAGTAAACGACCAATCGGCTTGTACGCAAGCTGTTACACAATCTATTACAGTTGGAGGTGGAGGAAATGTAAGTGGCTCAATTCTTTCCCAAGGGAATGTTTCTTGTAATGGTGGAAATAATGGCTTTGTTACACTAAACGCAACTTCAGGCACAGCACCCTTTACTTACAATATCAATGGAGGTGCGTTTGGGGGGACTTCTACTTTTAGCAATTTGACCGCAGGCACTTACACTTTTCAAATTAAAGACCAAACAGGTTGTGTCTTCACCTTGAATGCAACGATTACACAACCCTCAGCTTTGGGGGCAGTTGCAAATGTTATCAATCAGGTAAACTGTAATGGCGGAAATAATGGTTCTGCTTCGGTTACGCCAAGTGGTGGTTCAGGGGCATATACCTATTCCTGGTCGAATGGGCAAACTTCGGCAACGGCTACGAACCTCACGGCGGGTACTTATACTATTTTCGTATTTGATGCAGCAGCTCTGACTTGTTCTACTTCAGCTACTGTTACCATTACACAACCTACCGCACTTTCTGCCGTAGCCAATCAAATTACACCTGTAAATTGTAATGGTTCAAGCAACGGTGTGGCAACAGTAGTAGGCAGTGGCGGCTCTGGGGTTTATACTTACTCTTGGGTAACTAGCCCTGTTCAAACAACAGCCACAGCTACTAACCTTGCCGCAGGCACTTATACCGTTTTTGTTGCAGATGCTAACGTACCTAATGCAATGACAGTTTGTAGGACTTCAACAACCGTAACAATTACACAGCCAAATCCCTTGGCGATTGTTCCTGTTTCACAAACAAATGTAAATTGCTTTGGTGGAAATACAGGGCAAGCAGTGATGGCGGCAGGTGGTGGTTCGGGTGTTTACAATTACTCATGGACAACTACCCCTGTTCAAAATACCTCTACTGCTACGAATCTTACTGCAGGAACTTATACTTTTTATGTATTTGATGCTAACGCAATAAGTTGCAGTACTTCCATGCCTATTACGATTACGCAAGTGCCAGCCTTAACTGCCACTACCAATGTCCTTAATCAAGTGCTATGTGCTGGTGCGGCTACGGGTAGTGCAACAGTAGTTGCAGGCGGCGGTTCAGGGGCTTATACTTATTCTTGGATAACAACGCCCCCTCAATTAACGGCTACCGCTACTGGATTGGCTGCGGGAACTTATAACGTAACCGTTACAGACCTTAATGCAACCAATTGCTTTATTTCTGCTTCTGCCACCATCACCCAACCGACTGCTTTGGGTGCAGTTACAAATGTTATCAATCACGTAAACTGTAATGGCGGAAACAACGGCTCTGCTTCGGTTACACCAAGCGGTGGTTCGGGGACATATACCTATTCTTGGTCGAATGGACAAACTACGGCAACGGCTACTAACCTTGTAGCAGGAACCTACACCGCTTTTGTATTTGATGCAGCAGCACTGACTTGTTCTACTTCGGCTACGGTAACAATTACACAACCTGCTGCTATTACCGCAGTCGCTAACCAAATTACTGCGGTGAATTGTAATGGGGCAAACAACGGTGTGGCAAATGTTGTTGGCGGTGGTGGATTTGGTACTTATACTTATTCTTGGCTAACTTCTCCTGTTCAAACAACTGCCATCGCTACCAACCTTACCGCAGGAACTTATACTGTTTTTGTCGAAGATGCTACCGTAGCGGGTTGTAATGCAAGTACGACTGTTACCATTACCGAACCTGCAGCGTTAGCCATTCAAACAGTTAGTCTTACCCATGTGAATTGTTTTGGCGGAAATACAGGGCAAGCCGTAATGAGCGCAACAGGTGGCTCAGGTGCTTATAATTATTCTTGGAATACGACACCTGCACAATTAACTTCAACGGCAAGTAATTTAATTGCAGGTACTTATACTTTATTTGTAAACGATGCAAACGCTACGGCTTGTAGCACTTCCATGCCTATTACGATTACTCAAGTACCTGCTTTAACGGCAAGCAGCAATGTTATCAATCAAGTGAAATGTTTTGGAGATTCCACAGGAATCGCGACAGTCGTAGCTGGCGGTGGTTCAGGGACTTATACCTATTCTTGGGTAACAACGCCTCCTCAATTAACGGCAACTGCCACTAATTTACCTGCGGGAACTTATACAGTTGTGGTTGCCGATGCAAATGCAACCAACTGCTTTATTTCTACGGTTGCAACGATTACTCAACCTCCTGCTCTTGCAGGCAATCCGCCTCTTATCACAGGAGTTACTTGTTTTGGGGGAAATAATGGTACTGCGCTCGTAGCTCCAAATGGGGGAAGCGGAAATTATACTTATTCTTGGTCAAATGGGCAAACGACAGCTAACGCTACAAATCTTAGTGCTGGGACTTACACTGTTGTCATCGCCGATTTGCTTGACCCTGCTTGTACCATTACCCAAACTGCCAATATTTCTCAACCGCCCGCTTTGGCTATTGCCACAAATATCAGCAATGTTACTTGTAATAATGGCACAAATGGGCAAATCATCGCAACGGGTAGTGGTGGTTTTGGAACTTATCAATATTCATGGACAACTACACCTGCAGTGCTAAATGCTACGCTAAGTAACTTATCCGCAGGGACTTATACGGTTTTTGTTATGGACGATTCCGTTACAAGTTGTATGGCTTCTGCTACTGTTTCAGTTACAGAACCTACGATTTTGGCAATTAGCCTTGCAAATGCAAGCAATGTTACTTGTTACGCAGGAACAAATGGTGCGATTGATATAAATGTTAGTGGAGGCTCAGGTATGTATAACTACGCTTGGAATACGACACCCGTCCAAGTTAGCCAAGACCTAAACAATTTGGCGGCAGGGACATACTCTGTTATTCTGCAAGACGCAAATGATACTTTGTGTTCGACTTCTTTTACACATACCATTACCGAACCCGATAGTCTAAACCTTAGCAATACAAGTATGCAGCCTGTTTCTTGCTTTGGGTTTAGTGATGGGCAAGCGAGTGTAACGCCTACGGGTGGTTCGGGTGCGTATCTTTATAATTGGAATAGCGTTCCTGCTCAAACTACGGCAACCGCTACCAATTTACCTGCAAATACTTATACCGTTATTGTTACTGATGCGAATGACCCTAACTGCTCGGCAAATACGAGTGTTACGGTTACACAACCTACTCAAATGCAACTTAATAACGTGAACATTTCTAATGTTACTTGCTTTGGTGGTAACAATGGATTTATTGATGTGGATGTGTTGGGAAGTACAAGTAACTATACCTATTCATGGGTGAATGGTACAGGCGCAACGGTTGGTACGAATCCCGCCTTTCCTGATAGTGTCATCAACCTTACAGCAGGCACTTACACCGTTTACATTGCTGATGCTACCAATACGAACTGTTTTATCTCCTTCCCTAACCTTGTAGGTCAACCTGCTGCCTTGAGTATCAACAATGGTTTGATTAACAATGTAACTTGTAATGGAGGAAATAATGGTACGGCTACGGTAAGTGGCGCGGGCGGAAGTGGTGCTTATAATTACTCATGGCTTACCACACCTGTGCAAATTTCTTCTACTGCAGGAGGATTGAGTGCGGGAACTTATACGGTTTATGTCATTGATGCAAATGATGCAAATTGTATGACTTCTACGACTGTAAACATTACACAACCTGCTGCTTTAACCCTTGCAATGGCACAAACAAATGTTACTTGTAATGGAGGAACAAACGGTACAGCTATGGTAACCGCTAATGGTGGTTCTGGAAATTATCAATACAACTGGTCGACTGTGCCTCCACAAACTGCTGCGACTGCCATTAACTTAGCTGCTAATACCTATACCGTTTTCGTAAATGATTCGCTAGATATAAATTGTTCTGCAAGTACTACCGTTACTATCACGCAACCTGCACCTTTGGTGACTACCCCTTCGATTGTTACGCCTATTTCTTGCTTTGGACTAAGTAATGGAGTGGCTACGGTTACACCAAGTGGAGGTTCAGGTATGTATGCCTATTCTTGGGTACTGCCTTCAGGCGTACAAACTACGCAAACCGTAAACGGTTTACCTGCTGGTATCTATGAAATATATATTATAGACCTTGTCGACTTTAATTGTATAGATTCGGCACAGATTACCTTGACTCAACCTGCCGACATTCTTGTAAATACGGTGAGTGTAAGCGATGTTTTGTGTAATGGAGCGAATACAGGCACCGCGCAAGTGGCTGCACAAGGAGGGGGAGGTTCTTATACTTATACATGGGATACTAATCCAGCTCAATACGGAGCTACAGGAACAAACTTATTCGCGGGTACTTATACCATTACAGTTGACGATGGAAATTGTACAAAAACGCATAATCTTGCGGTAACACAGCCGCCTGCGCTTACGATTTCTTCTTCTTCTTCGGGCTTAAATTGTAATGGAGATGTCAATGCTACGGCAACGGTAATTGTTACAGGTGGTACATTGCCTTATACTTTCTCATGGGCTACGAATCCGCTGCAAGCAAGTTTTACGGCTACAGGTTTAGCTGCTGGTGATTATCCTTTTTACTTAATTGATGCCAATGGTTGTAAAACCTATACCATTCAAAGCATCATTGACCCACCTGCCTTGAACCTTACGCAATCGCAAACGAATGTTCGTTGTTATGGAAATTCGAGTGGTTCGGCAACGGTAAATGTTACAGGCGGTACTCCTCCCTATTTATATGCTTGGACAGGAGGCGTTTCTACGACAGCAACGGCAACAGGCTTGTTTGCCGGGAATTATACAGTTGTTGTTACTGATGCTAAAGGTTGTCAAATCTCTACCTCTTATACCATTATACAACCTTTTGAGCCGATTGACATTGTACTAAATGCAGATAGTGTTTCTTGCTTTGGTTCAAACGATGGTACAGCTTCAGTAGTAGCTTTTGGCGGAACTCCTCCTTATACTTATACATGGAATACCAATCCTCAACAGTTTGGTACGACTGCGATTAATCTTATTAGCAAAACTTATACTGTTATCGTAAAAGATGCTAATAATTGTACCTATAACAAGTCTATTTATGTGCCTTCTCCTTTGCGTATCAAAACGACTGTATTAGACAAAAATGATGCGTTCTGTAACCTTGCAAATGGTAGTATTCAAGTGGGAAGTATCAATGGAAATGCGCCATATACTTATTCATGGACACCTGTTGAGGGGAATAATGCCTTGCTTGCAAACATTCCTGAAGGGCAATATGAAGTATTTGTAACCGATGTGAAAGGTTGTAAAGATAGTTTGACTACGCAAATTGGAAATATGCCACCGCCGATTGCAGCTTTTGAAAGTACACCAGCTGCTACTGATGTTATTTTCTTAAATAATGCAAACATTGGCTTCATCAACCAATCAACAGGGAATATTGCGAGTTATTTATGGAACTTTGGCGATGGAAATGTAGCAACTACCAAAAACACGAGCCATACATTTATTGATTCGGGTAGTTATGTTGTTATGTTAATTGCGTTTGATCCGCATAATGCTTGCCCTGATACAGCAATGGCAACCTATCATATCACCCCTAATGGAGATATTTTTGTACCTAATGCCTTTACGCCAAATGATGATGGCAAAAATGACTATTTCTTTGTTTCTGGAAATGGGGTAACTGCTATGACTTGTTTGTTATATGACAGATGGGGCAAGGAAATTACTAAACTTACCCAGCTTTACGAAACATGGAATGGTACAGATAGGAATGGGAAAAGTGTGCCAGAAGGTACTTATATTTACAAAATCAATGCTACGCTAAACGATGGCAGAAGTCTTGTGCGTGGTGGTTCTGTGATGATTATTCGATAAATAGCTTTTGTGTAAATATTATCCTACGAGTGGTCGAAAACCCTCGTAGGGTTTTTTATGACTTTTGAATGGTGCTAGTAAGGTGTTTTCTCTTACTAGCACCATTCAAAAGTATTACCTGCTCTTTTTTTACTTTTTCACCCTCGCACCTTTCTCAAAAATAGTTTTAGCTCCTACTTTCTCTCTCAAATGCCCATCTGCATCTACAACAACTTTTCCGCCCTTTTTTACAATCAAAGAAGTGTTTTCATTAAGAATCAGTTCGCCTTCCGTTTTGATTTCTAAAACGCCACCTTTTTCTACAATAATTTGCGCATTACTCATTAGCTCCAATCCACTAAACTGCTCGATGACTAATTTTGCTTTTCGATGAACCACAATTTGATTATTCGCTTCTACACTTAAATAGGTAGGATTTACAAAACTATTGGTTTTGGGGTGTTTGTTTACTCTATCAAAAGAACCCCCTAAATTGAGCCACAAAACTGCTTTAGGCATAATTTCCCATGCTCTTTTTTGATTCAAAGGAGCAGGATTAATGCGGAGATTTCCGCACCAGCGCTTATTTTCTCGAATTTGATAGTCATCTAATTTAATTTGCAAACGATAATCACCATTAGCTAATTTTTCTAAAATTTTGATGCTAATTCCATTCAAATAATAAGGCTCTAACCTTTGCTCTTTCTGCACATAACTCGGATAGTTAAGAATAGGAACAATCCCTGACAAACCAATTTCATCTCCTTCATTAAAAGCATCATCTTCATCGCCCATGCAAACCAAGCGATTTTCTGGCGCGCCACCTGTTTTATCCAACGCAACAATTTCATTTTCTTCCCCTCCTTTGCAATCCAAATTCCCATGACAAAAATTCATGGTAATTTTTCCATCTTTGTTATTATCATAACGCACATTTTGAAAAGGACTTACGCCTGAAATGGGATTATCTTCGCCTTTTACCCAAACAGGTACGGGCCAAGTTCCAGCAGCTTTGGCAGTATCTCCCCGCATGGTATAATCATGAAAACCATCGCCATTATAAAATTTAATGAGATTAACGTGCGCTAAGTTAAAAGGGCTCAATTGGGGCTTATTTCGATTTGCCCCATGCTCATTGACTACATACAGATATACCCCTTTTTCGGGCAAATCATATAATTCCTCATCTAAATAATAAATACGATTATCAAAAGTAACTTTTCTTTGATGATTTTCAATCCACACATAATTCTCAGTATGAGGCACTTGTATGCGAATCGCGTCTTGTGTCGTAGCCAAGTCTTTTAAGGTATAAATGCCATCTTTTGTAATTGTTTGTGGTTCAGCCCAACCCAACCACCAACGTTCCCAAGCATTTGCGAGGTTAAAATTTGCGTGTAGCGAGGACATTAAGCCCCAACCTCGTTGCGTGTTTAAGTGATTTCCGTTAGCGTAGTTTGCTCCTCCATAATGCGGTGCGTTATACAAATTATGCGCAAATTCATGTTTAAAATATTCAAGGTTATGCAAAGGATCGGTAAAACACTTCATACCTGTATAACCATTCACTACCCGATAAGGCGTATTAGGAATTGCAAACGAGCCTACCGAACCCATGCCTGTAAATCCCGCATCACGATGCAAGAAAATAAGATAATCAATGATGCTATCAGGTTTTGTTTCTGAATTATCAAAGAGATAATTGGGCATATTCTTTCGATTATCGTATTTTGACCAATCGAAATTAGGGTATTTCTTGGCAATCCATTGAATTGCGGCTTCATTCATTTTGACTTGCCTGCCCGCAAAGTCGGTTTCAGCCAAACAAGTTACAGGAACTTGCTCAGGAAATACATCTGCCGTTATCCGAAATTTCCCACCAGAAGAAAGAGCGAATAATTCACTAATGTTATGCAACTGTCCCTCCTGCCCAATCGTTTCAGGGCTTTGGTTAAACAAGGCATTCATTTCCTCGCCCTTTACCATTGCAGGTAAATATTGCTCACCTACTGCCGTAGTGTCGGGCCAAATCCAATTATTGGGGAAAGCAGATTTGTTGGTAAAGCGAACAAATATCACTAAACAATGTAGGTTTCCTTTGGGCGTATGTACACTCCCAAAGATTGATTGCTGCTGCTTAGAAGTGTTCTGTTGTGCCTGAACATTTAAGATAAGCCCTATTCCGATAAAGGCTAGGTGTATCCATTTTCGTAATTTCATATTTTTGCTATTTTTATAAAAGTAAAATTCCCGCAAAGCATTCACAAATTGTATCTATGCAAATAACGGTATTTTGCTACGCCCTTCAAAAGAAATGTTTTTGCTCAAGGCAAATTGTTGTATCTTTGCCCCATTCTCATTTTATTTTATGAAATCAATTATTTCTTATAATGTAAACGGTATTCGTGCTGCTGCAACCAAAGGTTTTTTTACTTGGTTAGCACAAGAAAATCCAGACATTATTTGTTTGCAAGAAATTAAGGCGCAAATTACAGATTTAGACGCAAGTTTCACACAGCCCGAAGGCTATCATACTTATTGGTTTTCGGCGCAAAAAAAGGGATATAGTGGCGTGGCGATTCTTACGAAACAAGAGCCACTTCATGTAGAATATGGTTGCGGCATTGAAAAATATGACTTTGAGGGGCGTGTCATTCGCGCTGATTTTGAAGGATTTTCGGTGATTTCTGTTTATTATCCCTCTGGCACTTCGGGCGATGAAAGACAAGGGGTAAAAGAGGAGTTTCTCACTGATTTTCAGCAATATATCAATGCGTTAAAGCAAACTCATCCTAATCTCATTATTTGTGGAGATTATAACATTGCGAATACAGAAATAGACATTCATAACCCCAAATCGAATCAAAATACTTCGGGATTCTTGCCACACGAAAGGGCTTGGCTTACAGCTTTTTGGCAATCTGGTTTTCAAGATGCTTTTCGCTTGCATCACCCCAACGAACAACATCAATATTCTTGGTGGTCGTATCGTGCCAATGCTAGGGTAAACAATAAAGGTTGGCGCATTGATTATCAGGCAATTGCTAACCCACTTGTTGAAAAATGTACGGCAGCCAGTATTTTAATGGACATTGTTCACTCCGACCATTGCCCCATCAAGGTTGTGCTGGATTTATAATTAATTAAAAGCGTTCGGAACTTTCAAAAAGTTTCGAACGCTTTTAATGCTTCTTTTAGCCTCTCTATTTTACACCAAACTAAAATTTATGAACGTTTCTAAACTAGCACTTGCACATGCTGCAATGTTTGCGGTTGCCTTATTTTACGCGATAAATTATTTCATTTCCCAATTTGTTTTTCAAAGTATTTCACCTTTTGCACTCCTCGCGTTTAGAAGCATCACCGCAATTGTAGTGTTTGTATCTTTCTCGCTTTTTTTCAAAGTTTTTCGTTTTCCTAATAAAAAAGACCTTCCTCGCCTGCTTTTTTGCGCACTCACAGGCATTACCATTAACCAAATATTTTTTTTATGGGGCTTAAAACTGACCCTCGCCATCAATAGCGCGATTTTAATGGTTTGTTCTCCCATTTTTGTGTTCCTCATTGCTTGGTTTGTCAAAGCCTCTGATGAAAAATTTACACCTTACAAAGTCATAGGCTTGTGTTTGTCCTCAATAGGAGCAGTTTTACTGATTACCCATGGAAAAAAAGTTTCCTTCGGCGAAAACACCGTGTTAGGGGATATTATGACCTTAATTAATGCCCTATCTTATTCCGTTTATTTGGTATTTGTAAAGCCCTTAGTCAATAAATACAGTATGTTCAACCTATTTGCGTGGATATTTATTTTTGGGGGAAGCATCAATATTTTATTAGGTTTGCCTGCCGTTTTTGCAACGGATTGGAGCGTACAAGCCCCCGAATTATTTTTAGGAATTGTGTATGTTTGTATTTTTGCCACCGTTTTAGCCTATTCCCTCAATGCTTGGGCAATGCGCTATGTACCAGCTTCTTATGTCGGCATTTATGTCTATTCTCAACCTGCTCTAGTTACATTTTTTTCCTTATTTTTAGACCAAAAAGCCATTTACGCAGAAAAAGTACTCTACATTCTGCTTATTTTTGTAGGGGTGTTTTTGACAACGAATAAAATAAAACTGGCTACTAAGGCGTAATTTTTGAACCACCTTTTTCAAACAGAAAGCAGCTCAACCTTCTACGGCGAACTGCTCAAAAAGTAATGTACAATCACAAAGGGAAAAGTTAGTTGCCTTGGTATAAGGCATTGGGGAAATTCTGGTCTTATTCGAATCGCTTTTACTGTCTGTTTAAACGAAGAATTGTGAGTTAAGGTTGTTTTACAATTTTATTTCTCTTAAATAATTCATAATAAGCAAATTAATGCTATTATTATTAAGAAAGGATTGAAAACAAGTAACTAACAAGTGCGCAAAAAATGAGGGCAATTACCCACCCAAGCACTTTTATACCGCTCGTTTCATTTGAAAAACTTCTTGCAACAAGAGAAATTTTTTGTTCTCCCATAAAAGGATGAGAAATCGTTAAAAATCCCTTATGTACGCCTTCCTTTTTCGCAACAAATCGCACATAAACCCCTTTTCTGTCTGTGCTTGGCAAAAGAGGGAGAGAAATTTCTTTTGAAAATGCTTGTTTTTCTAAGGCAATTTCAAAAGGCGCATCAGCACTTAATGTTAAATGCGTAAGGTCTTGCGTGCTAATTTCTAAAGGCAAAACTGCAATTTCGCCTAACCTTAGTTCGCCAAAGTTAAGCATTTTTTTTGAAATTCCTAGAAAAAAATTTGCAGTTTCTTGATACGGTTGCGAGGTCGAAATGGGCTTAATGTCTAACATTTCGACCTCACAGGTGTTAAAAGATTGATGAATGACTCGCCCTTCTGAGGCATTTTCGAGCGAATGTACCACTATCTCAGCTTCGATTTGCTTCGTTTCTCTATTAGGCGGACAAGTAAGGAAAAGTGATTTTGAAAAATTAGGTTCACCTCCGTTTAAAACTGCAATTTCATAGTTTCCTTTCACCCAAATATAGATTGACTCCGTTTTAGGAGCAATTTTAATTTTGTAGCGAAAGTAGCCCCCATGTTGTGGGCAACGAATTTCAGATGTTGAAAATGAAAATGACATATTTTTTCAAAATTTAGAAGGTTGATTCTTTCAGTTCATCATTGGTTCATCGAAATAGCAAAAGATTGTGCTCACCTTTGAGTTTTTTGTTTTTTTCTCAAAAAACTTGCATAGCTTAGAAAAAACCTAAAAATGTCCTAAAAAGGCTAATCATCCATCATTATCTAAGGTTGAACGTTGATTCTTAACTGCTTTAAGAAGGTTCGCACATTGATTACGTTTAAATGATAGTACAAAGGTATGTAACATTTTTATTAAATGCAATAATTTTCTGAAAAAAATTACAAAAAACATTTTTTCTTACATGATAGATGTTTTTATTAGATAACCAAAGCAAAACTGAAATGTATATTTTTAGAATATATTAGCTTTTTAGCAAAAAATAAACCAACTTACTCACTCGCCCTTATTTTCTTGAGATATGTCAGAATCTCTTCCAAACTGTTGTTTAAAATAAACGCCTGCTTTGCCTGTTTATCCGCAAAACTTGCATGAAATTTTTGCATTGTTGCCCCTAATTCTTTTCCTTCTAAGCCCAAATGCGCAATGACGTGGTGTCCATTAAATTTCTCATGTACCAAAATATCCAAGTCAATCTCGGCTTTTTTCTCGGCAATCTGCGTTTGTAAATTTGTGTCAAAATAAGCATCAACGCGCTGTAAAACGTCCTCAACATCAGGTCTTTGCAATTCAACACGATGATTTTCAATGTATTTCAAAAATCTTTGATAACTTGGGCGTTGCGTATCTGTTGTGCGTTGTCCTTCTTTTTCCAACACCTTTTCAAAAGTCGCATGATTATAATAGCGTGAATCCACCACATATTGAAAGACTTCTTCTAAGGTCTCAAAACCTTGTTGATAACGTGCCACATCAAACCCTAAAAAATCAAAAATCTTTTCGGGTTCTAAAGAAATGAGAAATTCTGCTTTCTTTTCACGATAATATAGTTCAAATTCCAAGCCTTGAAAGCCAAATTTGAGCTTATGAAAACGCGCAATTTTCCCAACTAATGCCCCTAAATCATTAAAATCAAAGAAATATTTAGATAATTCCCATTCCCTTTTATTGACAAAAATAAAGTCCACCTGCAATTTTTCATAATTAATGCTCCACACATCACCGCTCTTGTGAATTTCTTGATAGGAAAATAATTGCACAATTTTATTTCGATAATGCGCATCTTCTTCTTTTTGAATCAAAATATCCATGTCGCCAAAGCTATCCTTTTGGCTATACGGGCGCACAAAATAATAACACACATTCGCTTGTTTTAGAATGTTCTCAATTTCTTTTTGCGCTACATAATATTCTGCTGCTGCATAACGGCGGCTCATTTTAATGGCATTTCCTCCCATAATTGATGAAAATTTGAGGTTATTAATTTAGTTCATATAATTAGCACTCGAAATTTTTCAAAAAATTGGGAATGCTAATAATTCACTATAAATTTACAAAAAAAAACTAACTTTGTTGCCCTAAAAGGGAAAACTTCTACTGTTCCTTTATCACGATTTCTTTCCTTTATCACCATGCAGTTATCCGTTATCATTGTCAATTATAATGTAAAGCACTTTTTAGCGCAATGCCTCTTGTCTGTCAAAAAAGCAAGTGAGGGCTTGGCTGTCGAAGTAATTGTGGTGGATAATAATTCGGTAGATGGCAGCCAGCAGATGCTAAAAGATAAATTTTTAAATGATATACAACTCATTGAAAATAAAGGAAATCCGGGCTTTTCTAAGGCAAATAATCAAGGGATTGTTATCGCCAAAGGAAAATATGTACTCCTGCTTAACCCTGATACCGTAGTAGAGGAAAATACTTTCAAAGTTTGCATCGAGTTCATGGAAAAGCACGAAAATGCAGGGGCTTTAGGGGTGAAAATGATTGATGGGAAAGGGCATTTTCTTCCCGAATCGAAACGCGCTTTGCCTACACCGATGGTTTCTTTTTATAAAATTTTTGGTTTATCCGCGCTTTTTCCCCAAAGTAAAACCTTTGCAAAATACCATCTTACCTATTTAGACAAAAACCAAAACCATGAAATTGAGGTACTTTCGGGTGCGTTTATGTTCATGCGAAAATCCGTATTGGAGGAAATTGGCTACTTAGATGAGGCGTTTTTCATGTATGGCGAGGACATTGATTTGTCTTATCGCGTTTTGTTGGGAGGGTATAAAAACTATTACCTCGCCGACACACAAATCATTCATTATAAGGGAGAAAGCACAAAAAAAGGCAGCCTAAACTATGTGAAAGTTTTTTACCAAGCGATGATTATTTTTGCCAAAAAGCATTTTGCGGGAGGAAATTTGCGGGCGTTTTTGTTCATGATTCAAGTTGGAATTTATGTACGAGCGGCAGGCGCAGTGGCTTATCGTTTGTTTCAACGCTTTGGTTTTGCTTTTTTGGAAGGAGCTTTGTTTTACTTGGCAATTTTTGGCATCAAAGAATATTGGGAGCATAACATTAAATTTGTCGAAGGGGGCGAGTATCCGCTTACTTTTGATGTGGTTGCTGCGCCTATTTATGTGGTAGTTTTTGTGTTTTTCTTGTGGATAATGGGCGCGTATCAAAAACCTTATAAAATTCGCCCTATTATCGTGGCTACTTTTTCGGCTTTTGTGAGCATTGCTACGGTGAGCTATTTGTTTCCTTACATCAATTATTCACGGGCAATTGTGGGTTTGTCTTCTATTTTTTCAGTATTAATTGCACTTACGACACGCGGGGTGATTAATTTCCGCGAAAAAGGAACTTTCTTTTTTACGGAAACGATGAAAAAACGAGTACTCGTAGTGGGAGAAACACAAAACCTTGCGCGGATTCTTCGTTTTTTGCAAAATGAGCCTGAATATCCCATTGAAATCGTAGGAATTGTAACAGAAAACAACCAAGATAAAGGCATCGGGGAAATTGAGCGAATTGGGGAATTTTCACAATTAGCAGAAATGATTCGTTTTTATGGAATTAATGAGTTGATTTTTTGCAATAAATCTTTGCCCACCGAGCGCATTATCAACCTCATGGCAGAGCTTGAAACCACACATATTGAATATAAAATTGTGCCGCCCGATGCCGATTACATCGTGGGTTCTCAATTTATTCATACGGCTCGCCATCAACGCCAAATTTTGCCTCATCTCAACAAAGCCGAACATCGTTTTCACAAGCGAATGTTAGACCTTAGCATCTCTCTTTTGTTGTTACTTTTGTACCCCATCACTTTTTTTCTCTATAAAAAACCCTTCTCCGCGCTTTCCGCACTTTTTCAGATTCTCATAAATCAAGCGCATTTTGTCGGCTATATACAAGCCTCTCCCCCACATCTTCCCAAGTTAAAACCTGCTTATTTAAGTATGCTTCACCGCAATCACAACGCCCAACAAACCGTAAATGCCGAACATTTAGACAAATATTACGCAAAAGCATATACTTGGGACTTAGATTTGGAGATTGTGGCGAAGGCGTGGCGAAGTATTGGGGAGTAAAAAAATACAGGCGCAAGTGAAATTCACCTGCGCCTGCTTTCTTATTCAAAAAACGTCTTATTTAACAACCGTCACATTTCCTGCATAGACTTTATTTCCTACTTTAATAGAGTAGAAATAAACGCCATCATGGACTTGGAATCCTCTTTTGTCTGCTCCATTCCATGGTTTTTGGGTGCTGTTGGAAGAGAAAAGTGGGGTTCCCCATCTGTCGAATACTTCGATGAAAATATCGT
>JBJXHA010000238.1:0-12755 GCA_046160275.1 Bacteroidia bacterium
TAGCTTTCGAAGGGTTGAATCATGGGGGCTGGGCAAAAGCGAATTTGCTCGTGGTGTTGAATGATAATTGTATGTCTATTGATGCCAATGTAGGCGCCTTGATGGAATATTTGACCGATATTCGCACATCAAATACTTACAACCGTATGCGCGATGAACTATGGAATTTGCTAGGAAAAATTCAAAATATCAGTTCTTCGGCACGTACTTTAGCAGGGAAATTGGAAGATGCACTTACCGCAGCTCATTCTAAACCTGGAATGTTATTCGAGTCTTTGGGTTTTCGTTATTTCGGTCCTGTTGATGGGCATGACGTGAATCATTTGGTAAGAATCATGGACGATTTGAAAAAAATACCAGGTCCTAAATTGTTACATTGTGTTACTGTAAAAGGGAAAGGCTACGAGCTTGCCGAAAAAGACCAAACTAAATGGCATGCACCTGGCTTATTTGATAAAATTACAGGCGAAATTAAAAAATCTGCGAATACAGCGCCAAAACCACCCAAATATCAAGATGTATTTGGTTGGACAATGATTGAATTGGCGAAGGAAAATGAGAAAGTGATGGGCGTAACTCCCGCTATGCCAAGTGGTTGTAGCTTAGGATTTATGATGAAAGAAATGCCTAACCGCGCTTTTGATGTAGGGATTGCAGAGCAACACGCCGTTACCTTTTCGGCGGGCTTGGCGACACAAGGTTTATTGCCTTTTTGCAATATTTACTCTTCGTTCATGCAACGCGCTTATGACCAAGTCATTCATGATGTTTGTATTCAAAATTTGAATGTCGTTTTTTGCTTGGATAGGGGAGGACTTGTTGGGGCAGATGGGGCAACACATCATGGCGCGTATGATTTGGCTTTTTTCCGTTGCATTCCTAACCTTGTGGTTTCTGCTCCTATGAATGAGCAAGAACTTCGGAATCTCATGTTTACGGCATCTCAAGAAAACATGGGTCCTTTTTCGATTCGTTATCCGAGAGGAGAAGGCGTGATGGTGGAATGGCGCACGCCGCTAGAAGTAGTTCCTGTGGGAAAAGGGCGCAAAATCAATGACGGGGAAGAAATAGCCATTTTAACAATCGGTCATCCCGGTAATTTTGCGCAAGCAGCGATTAAATCCCTCCATCAGCAAGGCATTTATCCTGCGCATTATGACCTGCGTTTTGTAAAACCTTTAGATGAAGCCTTATTACACGAAGTTTTTGCAAAATATGACAAAATTATCACCGTAGAAGATGGTTGCATCATGGGCGGTTTTGGCTCGGCAATCTTAGAATTTATGGCAGAAAACAACTATCATGCGCAAGTAAAACGCTTAGGCGTTCCCGATAGATTTGTTCATCATGGCACACCCGAAGAATTGTTTGAAGAATGTGGATATAATGCTGCTGCGATTCAAACAACCGTTGTGGAAATGTTAGGCGTGAAGGAAAAAGTATAAAACATAGTTAAATAATGAATCATGGAGAATGAATACTACTATTAAGTTATTCATTCTCCATTGCTTTTGGGTATGTTTTAAATTGATTTTACAATGAAAAAACACATATTTTTGCAACTAATCTATTTGGCTTTTAAGTAATGGATAATTAATAGTTGAGAATGAAAAATGATATTAACTTGTTTACTATCAATATTTTGAGTAAAATATTAACATGAGCTAATTCTTACTGAGTACTTATATCTAAATAAGCGAATAATACAGACTAAGTAAATGAACAAACTAGACCATCAAATTGGGATTATTGGCGCGGGATTTAGCGGAATTGTGGTGGCATTGCGTTTTAAAGCTGCGGGTCATCAAGATTTTGTGATGTTTGAGCGTGCTGCGGAAATCGGTGGAAATTGGCGCGACAATACCTATCCTGGCTGTGCTTGTGATATTCCCTCTCATTTGTATGCGATTTCCACAGAACCTAATTCAAATTGGAGTGAAACCTATTCGGGACAGGCTGAAATCGTTGCTTATATGAAACAAGTTTTTGAAAAACATCAACTTGCTAAACATACCCATTTTAATACAGATATACACACCTTACAATTCGAAGAAAAGGGCGGTTATTGGCGCATCATTGACCAAAATGGCAAAGAGACTACCGTAAAATTATTGATTTGGGCAATAGGTCCCTTAAATCGCCCTATTATTCCTAACTTGGAAGGCTTGGATTCCTTTCAAGGGAAAATCATTCATTCAGGAGAATGGGACAGTAGCTATGATTTGCATGGCAAAAAAGTCGCAATCATTGGTACAGGGGCAAGCGCAATTCAAATTGTGCCTAAACTCGCAGATAAAGTAGGGCAGTTGGTTGTGTTTCAGCGCACTGCTCCTTGGTTAGCCGACCGCCGAAACCGAAAATTCACTACTTTCGAGAAAAAAATGTTTCAATATTTGCCTTTTACGCGCTATTTGTACCGCGAAAGTCTGTATTGGTTTCATGAATTGACGGGTTTATCTTTTATGGGAAATGCCTTTGCGCGAAAGATTGTACGCACTGTTTGCCTTACCAAATTAAAAAGAGAAGTGAAAAGCCCGCATCTTCGCCAACAACTTACCCCCAATTATGAACCGGGTTGCAAACGCATTCTTGTTTCCGATGACTATTATCCTGCTTTTGCACGTAAAAATGTGCAGTTAGAAACAACTGGGATTGCCGAAATTTCGCCAAAGGGAATCAAAACGAAGCAAGGCGTTGAATATGAATTAGATAGCCTTGTTTTTTGCACAGGTTTTGAAGTGGCAGATTACCTGATTTATACAAATGTGATAGGAAGAAAGGGGATAAATTTGCGCGAATTATGGCAGAAAGAAGGCATGAGCGGGTATTTAGGGACAACGGTTCGGCATTTTCCTAATTTTGCTTTTATGCTCGGACCCAATACAGGGCTAGGACATAATTCGATGATTCATATTATGGAGTCGCAAATGAATTACATTTTACCTTATTGGGAAGCACTCCTTTCTCAAGAAAAAACGACATTTTTTGACGTAAAAGAAGAAGTTCAAACTGCTTATAATCAAAAACTTAGTACACAATTTCAACAAACCGTTTGGACAACAGGTTGTAGTAGTTGGTATCAAAATAGCCATCAAAAACCTACCGTCATTTATCCTTTTTTGCCTACTCGATATCGAAAAGAGATGAAACATTTTGATATTGAAAACTATGAAAGTAAATGAGATATTGGGCGATTCTTTTAAAAAAAATGCGTAATTTTGCAGCTTGATTCCTTATTTTTCACCTTCCAACATATCCAATAGCGTGAGCGAAGAAATTAAACATGAGTGTGGTATCGGGCTAATTCGCCTGCTGAAACCGCTTGAACATTATCAAGAAAAGTATGGTTCGCCTCTTTGGGGGCTGAACAAAATGTATCTTTTGATGGAAAAACAACGCAATCGTGGGCAAGATGGTGCGGGGCTAGGGGTTGTTAAGCTAAATACACCGCCTGGTGTGCCGTATCATGCACGCGCTCGGGCTGTGGAATCGCCGCCGTTGAATACATTGTTTAAAAATGTAGGAGATGCTTTAGAGGACTTAAAAACAAAGTTCCCTAAGGAAAAATATCATGACGAATGGAACAGTGTAGAGTTCTTGAAAAAAAACTATGAGTATGCGGGAGAGGTCATGTTGGCACACCTTCGCTATGGTACACATAGCGCAAATGGCATTGCTGCTTGTCATCCTGTGAGCCGCATCAATAACTGGAAAAACCGTAGTTTACTGTTGGCGGGTAATTTTAACATGACAAATGTAGGGGAATTGATTCAAACCTTGATTGATTTGGGACAACACCCACGACATTTGACAGATACTGAAACAATTTTAGAAAAAATTGGACATTTTTTGGACATGGAAAATGAAGCCTTGTACCAAAAGTTGAAGTCTGAACATTACGCAGATACAGAAATTGCACGTTTGATTGATGAAGAGTTGGATATGTTGAGCGTGTTTAAAAAATCTGTAAAATATTGGGATGGCGGCTATGTAATTGGCGGAATTGTGGGCAATGGTGATGCTTTTATCGCACGTGACCCTAATGGCATTCGCCCTTGTTATTATTACTACAACGAGGAAATGTTTGTGGCTGCTTCGGAGCGTGCAACGATTTCTACCGTTTTTAACCTCCCTCCGCATGAGATTCAAGAGCTTTCTCCCGCACATTTGATTACCGTGAAAGGTTGTTCTGGAAAAATAGACATTCGCCCTTTTGCCGAAGTGCGTGAGCGTAAGTCTTGTTCTTTCGAGCGCATTTATTTTTCGCGTGGAAGTGATGTGAAAATTTATCAAGAACGAAAAAATCTAGGAAAGCATATTGTTCCGCAGGTATTAGAGGCGATTGATTATGACTTAGATAATACGGTTTTTAGCTTTATTCCCAATACTGCGGAGGTTGCGTTTCAGGGTTTGGTCGAAGGTATGCAGGAATATTTAGATGGTGAAAAAGTAAAAGCAATTCAAAATATTGGCGAAAAAACGGATTTTGCGGCGTTGCAACATTTGATTGGGCAGCGTCCAAGAGTGGAAAAAGCGGTCATAAAAGACGTAAAAATGCGCACTTTTATTGCCGATGATGATTCGCGTGATGATTTAGTAGCCCATGTTTATGATGTTACACCCGGTATTTTAAATGGCGATTATACCGATAACCTCGTTTGTATTGATGATTCAATTGTAAGAGGTACGACCTTGAAGCAGAGTATTTTGAACATGTTGGCGCGTTTGAATCCTAAAAAAATTGTGATTGTTTCTTCTGCTCCGCAAATTCGTTATCCAGATTGCTACGGAATTGATATGTCGCAAATTCATAAATTAATTGCCTTTCGTGCAGCAATTGCCTTGTTGGAAGAGCGAAATATGGACTATTTGATTCATGAAGTGTATGGCAAAATTCAGCGTTTGAAATCGGAAAAACGCATGGAGAGCGAGAACGTGGTGAAAGAAATTTATGCCCCTTTCACAGAAGAGGAAATTTCAGCCAAAATTGCCCAAATGCTTACGCCCAAAGGCTTTCATATTCCCGTGGAAATTGTTTATCAACCTTTGGAAAATTTGGCGAAAGCAATTCCTAATCATCGTGGCGACTGGTATTTTTCAGGCGATTATCCTACGCCAGGAGGCACTCGCGTATCGAATCAAGCCTTTTTGAATTATCACGAAAAGTTGGATGTTCGCGCGTATCAGGCGATGTTCTAAGCTGTAAATAGTTGTTTTTCTTGGCGTAGAAATCAATTTCTACGCTAAGAAAAACAAGGCTATCAAAACTTGAAAAATTATCCAACTATGCATAATATCATTTTTTTTCTTTTGCTTGTGCTTCATTTTCAAGTATTTAGCCAAGATTCGCTTTCTGTCAAACAATTATATGAAAAAGGCGATTTTCAGCAGGGAATTGCTTGGAGCGAAAAACAAAGTAAGTTAGAAGAAAGCGATTTGTTTTATACGGGAATGTGTTATAGTGCCTTGCAAAATGATGCGAAGGCTCTTTTTTATTTTGATAAAGCCGTTGCGCTCGCGCCTTATAACCCCGATTATTTGTTTTATCAAGGTTTGTCAGCTTCTTTGGTCGAAAAATTTGACAAAGCAATTGAAGCACTTAAAAAAGCAACAACTATCCGAAATGACGACCCCCGTTTTTTTGGATTATTGGGCGAAGTGTATAGCCGAAGTCAGCAGTATGAGCTTGCTTATCAAGCATTTGCCTATGCAATTCGTTTGCCGAATTGTACCCGCCGTATTTTTTCGATGCTGGCAGATTTAAACATTTACCAACATCAATTACCCATTAAAGAGGCACTTCTTCAAGCCAAAAATGACAGCGAACCCCTTGCCAGCAATTACCGAAATGCGCTTTTCTTTTTGGCGCAATTACAGGCAAGAAATAACCCTAAAATAGCCGATTCGCTGCTTGAACATCTTATCACCTTAGATACAACCGATTATACCGCAATGGTAAAATGGATTCAAGTTTCTTTGAGTTTATCCAAATTTGAGCAAGCTGAACGTATCAAAACTTACCTTTATCACGCTTATTATGCCCAAACGTTGCCGCCTTATTTGGCGAAAGAAATGTTGATTGAGGAATATGAGTGGAATGGGAAAAAAATTAAGGTATATGAGCGTTTTGACGATGAGAACATCGTGTATTACAAGTATTTATTTTATGTAATGAACGACAACCTCCGTGTGGATTATGTGATTCAAGTGGAATATAGCCCTGCGGTGCGAGAGGCTGGCTTGCAGTATGTGTTGGGCAAAACCCAAAATCAAAAACATTATACCTATTTTCAATTTACTTACCCCAAAAAAATAGCTTACCCCACTTTAAAAGAAAATGTACTCCTTATTTTGGAAGGAAAAGCCAAAGCTACAAGCGTAATGACTTGGGATACAGGACAGTAACTTTATAATAGCAAATAAAATTCGCTGTGGTGGGAAATTTTCTACCACAGTGATTGATTTTCAATGATTTGCAGACTGTCTAGGTCAATATATTCTGCAAGGTTTGCCAATGCTCCGTTTTTTGCTGTTTCTTTTTTGAGTAACAAGGTATTTCGAAACCCATTAGAAAAAGCCGTTTTTAAATGTTGAAGGGCTTGTTCGGGGCTGTTTTTCGCCAAAAAACAAGCTGCATAAAAATGGGTAAGCGTATAATCGGTAGAAAGTAGGTGAAAATTATCTACATAATTATCTCCATTTTCTCCTGCCAGAAAAGCTTTCACTTTGGGGTTTTTTGCCAAAAAATGCAAATACTTAGGCGTTCCAATTTCAAAGAAATCATGGTTGACGGGTTCATTTCCCATTTCTTTGATACAAATAATTCTGCCACTTCGAGGCGTATGACTTGAACTTACGCCCGAATATACCCCCGCAAAACTATCAAAATCATTCATCATCACCAATTCAAAGGTATAAGCAGGGTTTGATTCTAAGGTAGGCAAGGCTCTTGCTCGTAGCAATCCTCCGCCATTTACAGGCTTGATATAGCCTTTGTAATTTACCGCAGGTCCTTGAATTTCCATGATACCATCAGAAAAAACCATGGTTACAAGTTGGATAAGCCGCTGATGTTGAAAATCTAAAAAATAGGTTTTATACACACCTGCCATTTTCTGTAAGATTTGAACCATATTGCTTGAAGGCAAATCTTCTAAGGTTTCATATACAGATGGGGGAATTTTAATCTCATTTCCAAGTAATTGCAGGGTGATTCTATTATCAGGCGGAATGTCCAATAGTCGTAATGCCTCTGCTTCAGAAGTTACTAACTGCACCAAAATTTCCGCAGAAACGGGCGTTCCTTCATTGCCTACACCTGTAATAATACCCGAATAAAGTGGCGTATTCAAATCAGCATTTCCCCCTGCATATAACAGCATGAAAATTTTTTGGCGCGGAAGATAGGGCGAATCTCCCATAGAACTCATTTCCGAGATAACGTTATTTCCCGCATTTACCCACGAAACTTGCCAAGTCCTTTTAGGAAAGAGAAAATCACCACGCACTTCAGATTGTCTCAAAGATTGATTGTGAATGAATAGCCCTTTCCGAATAGAAGGTTTTTGATAATAATAAAAAATATAATAGGTCAAGTATGAGTTCTCAACAGCCGCCGTTTCGACCTTGTCCTCTGCATCAATTCCATATTTTCGCTCAAAATCATTCCAATCTTCGCATTTCAAATAACGTAGAAGTAAGGACAAATCGCTCTCGTCAAGTTTGGCGATTCTGGGTTTATTTAACTCATAAAATAAACGATACAACCTATCTCCAAGGTAGATTGTACTGTGTTCGTCTATTTTTAGTGCCTCTTGAATGTCTTTCGGTAAGTTGGGATTTTCGGCATTAAATTGCCCACGCCCATAACGCTGATTTTGCGTTTTGGGCATTTTTTCCCCTTTTTCTGCCAACCTTCTTTCAAAAAGGGCAAAGGCAATGTCATGTAAACGGTTAAATTGAGAGGGCGTTAATTCCATACAATAGAAGTGCTGATGGTACTATTTGGCTTGTTTTTAGAAATTCCCGTAAAAATACTAAAATTCCCGTAATTACAAGAATAATACAGAATTTTTCTGTAAAAAATCAACTATGATATTTGCAACATCAAGAAAAAAACGTTTTCTATTTCCCGATTCGCAAAAAAGGTTGGTAGCTAATTTATTACCAAGCCCAAGCCCTGAGAGAGGACTTGGGCATTTTTTATTTAAGGGTTTAATATATTACAGTTCGGAACTCTTTAAGAGTTTCGAACTGTAATATATTAAAAATCAACGCATTAACATTACCCAACCTTTTTTTACGCGGCTGATATTTCCTTGTAAATTTAATTCCTCATACCGCAGAACATAATAATAAACGCCATCTTTTGCAGGAGTTTTGCGATTAGAAAGATAGCCGTCCCATAATCGTTCAGGCTCGGCGATGTTGGAATAGACATTATTTCCCCAACGGTCATAAATATCAATGTGTTGTAAACGAACCGCTTCTAATTTAATCGGTGCAAACCAGTCGTTGTTGCCGTCTGCATTTGGGGTAAAAACATTGCTGATTTCGAGTATAGGACAATAATTCACACAAACTGCCGCAGACAATTCAGAAGTTGTATTGTACTTACTTGTGGCGGTAAGCGTGTAACAGCCTGAGTAATAAGCTGGTGAATTGGCGTGAGAAATGGTAAAGGTTGTGTCTGTTCCAAAATTCGCATACAGCGATTGAAGGGGAACAAAAGGTCCTTGTGCATTTAAGCCATAATATAAAGTGAAAACCGAAGTATAGGCATCGCATTCACCTCCCAAGCGTGTAATGCTTACTTCATGTAAATAGGTTTCGCAGGAGGCATTGACGCTAATGTTGGGAGTGCAAGGCAACTCACTAAATTTGGTGTAAGCGCAAGTTTCGTTAGAATAATTGGTAATAGGATTAGGTGTGCGCAAACTCTGGTATTTCCCTTTAGATAAAATGAGATAACAATATTGGCTATCTGCCAACACGGTGCTGTCTTCCAAATGATAATTTTCCGCTCCATTGGCGGAAATTACTGCTAACAGGGTGTAATTGGCATTCCCCACTTTTCGATACAATTCAAATACTTCATTTTGCCAGCCTGCGCTCACTTTCCAATCTAGCAATACTTTATCAGGAAAGCCTTGACTTTTTAGGTGAATACTGCTGCTAATTTGTGTGCCAGCGCAGGCAATTTCTTTGCCATCTGCATCACAGAACACAATCCGATAGTTGTAATTCCTTAAATTTGTATTAAGCAAGGTATCAATATAACTTGTATCATTTTCGGTTAAAGTTGCCACCCAAAGGGCGGGATATTGGTTGTTATTGGCGCGAAATAATTTATATTGATAAGGAGCTTTAAAAAAAGCGTCAATGTTTTTGGGTTTTGTCCATTCCACCTTTATTTTTCCTACATGTAAATTACTCACCAAAACTTCGGCTTTGGTAATAAATAAACTATCTTTTTCGATGAGAAAATTGGCATTATTGGTTGGGCAAGATTCCACCGTAGGGTTGGCAGGATTCCCAAACATTGCCGTTACAAGATAATCAATGGTGTTGCCATAAATATTGGCGATTCCTTGTAAATTATCAATGTAGGTAGTATTACTCCAACCTTGCACATAACCAATTAACTGATAACCCCGCACTTCGGGCGAATATTTGCAGCAAGTTCCATCATTGTTCCAAATATCTCCCCCAATTTTTCGATAAATATAATAACCCACCGCATTATCACAATCTGAAGGCAACCAATTGAGGGTAATCACGCCTTGATTTTTGGATAAGGTTAAATTATAAGCAGGAGGAGGCGAAATAAATATCGAAACGGCTTTGTGGTCTGAAAGCATCGCCTTCCAACTTGAGGAGCCAAAATAACTGAAATTATCGTGAGCATAAAAATCTACTTGATAAGGACTTGTGCGAATGTTGGAACAATCAGTTTCCCAAACTACATTTCCCGTAATTTCGGCAGGATAAGGCAGTCCCGTAGGCAGTGTTCCTCCCCATGGATTCGTTAATTCTATCGTAGCGGGGTTCGTTACGGCAAAGGGACCATTACTTCCTAAATTGGCATTGTTTAAGGCAAGGTAAATGCTATCAACACTATCTTGTTCGTAGGCTTTGAAGGGGAAAACAAGTTTTGAACCTGCTTGAATACAAGTGTCTTGAATGGTAACGATGGTAGGCGGATTGTTGTTACAAACTTTCACAATGATCACCATATCTCTCAATACATGCCCTATTTTCACCCCACCTCGAAATTCCTCTACTGTATAAGCAATGTTATAAACCCCAATCGTTTGCGGAGTAACCCAAGTCATTACGCCTGTTATTGGGTGAATACTTAGCGCACTCACACCATACAAAAGGTTATCAGGATATTGATAGCCTGTAGCATTGATAGGTTGATAGGGTCCATTTTGAGAATCGTATTGTTGAGAAGGAAGCAAAGAATAATGCAAGGAATCGCCATCGAGATCATAACCACCGGGATTATGCGTCCAAATTTTGCCTATACAGGCCTCATCTAAAGGGTCATTTAAGAGAATAGGGCTATTGTTGTTGCCTGCTAAGGGATTAGTTAAATAGAAAAAAGTTTCTACATAAAAATTTACATTTTCGGGGTTAACAATATTTTTTATATCTGCGCGGCGGGTAGGGTCAAAATAACGCAATAAATAAGCACCCTGTCCTGGGAAGGTATAGGAGGTTACATAAATATTTTTTTTTACCGTTTGGTAGATTTCAGCCCCAAGATGTTGCCCTGCTGCGTTTGTTGGACCATTTGCGCGAGGCACATTGGAGATTTTATACAACAATGAACCTGTTTGTTTGTTCCAAATTTCAATATCTGCAAAAAATCTATCCACATTTGCAGGGGCAGGGTCTGTATAGGTCGTCAAAGTGATTTCATATTGATTCGCCCCAATCCATTTACAAGTAATTTGCCCCGCCAAATTGTGAGAGGCATATCCTATTTTCCCTATAAAAATCAACAAACAAAAGACCAAAGGTAAAAAATATTTCATACGCGATTATCAGTTATCAGTGAGCAGTTATCAGTGAACAATTATCATTTATCAGTAAACAGTTTGCAACAGTTGGTTTGTCCTCTCCTTGATACCATTCATTGTTTATTGTTCTCTGTTTACTGTCCCTGTTTACTGTTCACTGAATCAAAGGTAGTACATTTTCCTAACAATACATCACACAAAAATAACCATTTAACAAAGCATTTTAACCGTTGGTGCGCTTTTGGATTTTTTCTTTTGCAAAAAAAAGGAAAATCTGTTTGGCAATGTAGAAAATTTCGTTTAACCTTGTAAAACAATTTATAAAAATAGTGAAGCAAATGAACCCCGAGATAGATTTATATTTGGCAGAAGGTTGTGGGCGTTGTCCTTTGGGTGGAACGCCTGACTGTAAAGTGCATAATTGGCAAGAAGAATTGATTCAACTTAGAAGAATCATTCTTGAATGTGGCTTGGTGGAGGAGTTAAAATGGAAACATCCTTGCTATACTTATCAAAACAACAATGTGCTCTTATTAGGGGCATTTAAGGACTATTGTATGTTAAGTTTTTTAAAAGGGGCTTTATTGCAAGATGTTAATGGCTTGTTGGTGAAGCCTGGTGAAAATACGCAAGTAGGGCGTGTGATTCGCTTCACGAGTGTTGAGCAAATATTGGAAATAGAAAATACACTAAAAACCTACATTTATGAAGCGGTGGAGGTAGAAAAAGCAGGCTTAAAAGGTGCTTATAAAAGCATTTCAGAATATGCAATTCCTGAAGAATTACAACAAAAATTTATCGAAGACCCCGATTTTCAAGCTGCTTTTGAAGCCCTAACACCTGGGCGACAAAAAGGCTATCTTTTGTATTTTTCGGCAGCCAAACAAGCCAAAACCCGCGAAGCTAGGATTGAAAAATATATGACTCAAATTTTTGCAGGAAAAGGAATACATGATTGAGTGAATAAATAATGGATAATTAATAATTGAGAATGGAAAATGGATTTAACTTGTTTATTATCAATTTTTTGAGTGAAATATTAACATAAACTAATTCTTGCCGAGTACTTAATAAAAAATAACATAAACTAATTTCTGCCGAGTACCTAATTTCAAACACCTAGAGACAGCCCCATCATAGATTGGCAGTCTCTGACTGCCACAAGTTGATAATATTGGTAAACATTTGACATACAATTACTTGAAAAGACAAAAGTACTTTACTCAATCACCACCTTCCCATACGCAATCACTTTATTCCCCTCAAAAATACGATAAAAATACATTCCTGCTGCCATATCTTCCACGTTTATTTCCGCAGCATTGCCGAAAACCTCCTGCCGCAGCATTGCTTGACCTGCCAGGTTGTAAAGCACAAATGTGCCTTTTTGCAAGACTTCGCTGCTTTCGAGTTGTAGCCTGTCACGCGCAGGATTAGGATAGATTTTGATTTGTTTACTGTTTACTGCTTCCTGATTACTGAGACCGAGTGTATCACAAGCACTTCCTACTTTCGCCCCTAAGTAGTAATTGGGGTGATTGGGTAAGCCGAAGGCATTGTAAGAAAGGAGTTGTATGCCATGTTGCTGAAAATCACAAGCCGACCCTAAACTATCAGGTTGGTTGATGACGTGAAGCACATTTTCGCCATTGGTGCATGACCAATAGATTTTACCATTTGGAGCGAGCTGCCCTAAGAAAAAGGTACTGCCAAAAGGCGAAGCAAAGG
>JBJXHA010000239.1:0-5564 GCA_046160275.1 Bacteroidia bacterium
CATTTGATTTGAAAATTAGATTAAGAATAGATAAGTAGGTGATAGGTAATAGTTGATAGTTGAAAATGAGTTTAAGTGATTTATAATCAACATTTTGAGTAACAACATTAACATAAACTACTTATTACCGAGTGCTTACCCAAGTTAATCTATCTCAAAAGCTTTTAATGCTTTTTCAATGCCTTTTTCGTTGAATCCCCTGTCTTTGAAAAAAATTAATTCTTCCTTGAACGCAGCCTTTTCTTCGTTGGTGGACAGGGGCAAAGTGTGATAGATTTCCAACGCCTTACTAAAGTTATCTATAAACAAATAAGCGTGTGCTAAGTACCTTTTTAATGAGCCATCTGTTGGTTCTTTTTGAATACCTAATTGTAACAACTGAATCGCTTGTTCAAACTTCCGTTCTCTTATCAAATATTGTGAAAACGCACTATATCCTTCCTTTTTCAAAACAACGGAGTTCCAATCAGTAATTTTTTGAACCATCATTTCCTTCCCATTAAATTTTCTTAAATAACCTTCAACTTTTCCCTGTTTATCCAAAACAAAGGTTTTTTCAGAGGGAAATTCCATGTTCATAAAATCAATATCCGAAGTAAAGTGCATTTTTGATTTTTGCCAATTAACATTGAGAAATAGCTCCTTTTTTTCTTTGGAAATTTCTAACAAAGAACTATCTACCACATAATAACCTACATATTTGTCCATCGTTTTATGAGGAATGGTTTTTGTCTGAATATTTTTAGGCTTATCCCAACCGTCCCAGTTATACACATTGGCAACACTATTGGTTACTTCTGTCAATAGTGCTATGTCATCAGAATTACACATTATAACCAAGCCCTTGCCATTATTCACCCCTCCAAGAAACCAGCAAGCCGATCCAACATTGCTTCCGCTATGAAAAAAGTAAAGTTCTTCGTTTCTATTTTGAACCCAACTCCCTAGCGAAAAGTCAGCATCTTTTAAGGTTCTTGTGAGATGGAGTTGAGCCATTTGTTGATTAATCACTTTATTTGACTTCCCATTAAAAGCCTGTTGCATTTCTACTACATACTTGGCATATTCGCTTGGGGTTGTCCATAATCCACCTGTTGCCATAATCGCCGAGAGCATAAATTTATTTTTCACCTTTTCCCCGTTTGCCAAATATGATGAGGCTAATTTTGGAAGTAGTTTACTTGGGGGCGGGGTTGTAAAAAAGCTATTGTTCATACCCAAGGGTTTCAATATCTGCTCAGTCATCTCTGAATCATATTGTTTGCCTGTAATATCCGTGTAAAGTTGTTGCAATACCATTGCGCCCGCATTAGAATATTCCCCCATTTGCCCAGCAGGATAAATCGGTTTCAAAGGAGGAGCCGCCGTTTTAGGAAGTCCATTCAAATAATCAAGCGGGGAAGGAATTGTATCTGTGCTGCTTACGCTTCCATATCCCCAAAAAGGCAAACCCGCAGTATGACTTAATAAATGAGCAGGTGTTATTTTAGCCCAAGAAGCACTATCGTAACTAAATTTCCATGATTTGAGCTGCTCATTTACGTCTTTGTACAAGTCAATTTTACCTTCTTGCGCCAATTTAAGAATCCCCAAAGCATTGATAGCTTTGCTCATAGAATTTGCTTGAAAAAATGTTTCAGTGTCCACTTTTCTCTTTTCTTCTGCATCTGCATAACCATACCCTTTTGCCCACACAACTTGGTAGTTGTCTATAACCGCCAAACTCAAGCCATTTACCTTATGGTATTTCATGCGCTCTTGAAGCGTGTGCATCTTCCCGTTCAGCACGACACGTTCAAATAAGCCATTTTCTACCGCTTTGATTTGGGCTTGTACTTTCGGGGTATTTTCATTTTGAGCAAAGGAGTTTGTAGCCAAAATAACTGCCCAAATAAAAAAGAAGAACCATTTTGAAATCATATTTTTAAGTCCGTTTAAGTAATGAATAATGAATAGTTGATAATGAATAGTTTCTCATTCTGTAAAAGTAGTAAATGCGTTGTTACCTGTCTTGAGCGCAGCCGAAGGGTCATATCGAGTTATGCCCTCTTCTCTTCCAAACCAAATATTCCCCTCTTTGTCTTCCAAAATGCCAAAAACCTGACCATTTTCCTTTTTAATTTCCTCAAAATCCCCCTTTAGTTCCTTTTTGAGTAAAGCCATTTTACCTTCTGACTCAAAAGAAGCCAACCAAATATTTCCTTTTTTATCTTCATAAAGATAACCTGCGAATTTCGTAGAATGTGTGTTAATGGAAATGCCGTCATAACTAAAAAGTCCTTCTTGCCCACCTATCCAAATTGTTCCTTTTTGGTCTTGAATCAGGGTGCGAATATTATGGAAGGGTTTAACGATTGTTTGATTAAAATTTCGGAAGGATTTACCATCATAAATGCTTATTCCTCCGCCAGTTGCTACCCAAATTTCCCCATTTTGTGTTTCTAATAGACAATGCACATAATCATCTATCAAACCTTCTTTTGTCGTAAAAGTCTGAAATTTTATCCCATCAAAGCAAACAATTCCTTCATTTGTCGCAAACCAAATATTTCCTTTCTTGTCCTCAATCATACACTCTACCCAATCTGATAACCCCTCTTTTTGGGTGAAATTAGTGAAAGTTTGCCCATCATAACGATAAACGCCTCCCCTAATAGCCCCAAACCAAAGATTCCCTTTTGAATCTTCAAATGCTGAAAAAGTATGGTATTTTCTTAAGTTATTTTGTAAGGTAAAATTGGTAAAAACCTTGCCATCATAGCGAATAATCCCTTCCCAAGAGGCAAACCAAAGATTTCCTTTTTTATCTTGAATGATATTTCGGGTAATACTTTTTGGACCAAAGGGGGAAGTAATCGTTTTTGTATCCATAAAATAAGGGTCAACGTCTTGCTTTTTCACACTATCCTTCCCAACAACTTCATTATGAGTCGTTTGCACCTGCCCCTTACAAGCAGAATGAAGCAGAAAAATCCAAATAAGAAAACCCAATGTTAGCAGCCTTAGTAACATACCGTATTTTTATAAAGTTTGAATATAAATTTCACTTCACAAAGGTAGAAACAAGCTGCAAAAAAGCGTGTTAGTCAGGCGTTATTGAGATGTTAATGAGTTGTTATTGAAAGTAAGTGTCAGTTAACAATTAACAGTTATCAGTAAACAGATATAAAGTGTTGATAATTATTCTTTTGTGATAAAAAATAACATAAACTAATTATTACCGAATACTTAAGTGCTAAACAGTTAGGGTTCGTAACTTTTAAAAATTACGAACCCTAGTTATATATACATCGTAAATACGCTGTAAATTTAGTTTAAGTGAATGGTTTTTCGAAAAACACACAGTGAACGAGTTACCGCCATTTTCCATTATCCCTTCTCAATTATCCATTCATTAACTCATCACAGGCACTTCCTCGGGCACGATTAACTTCCCTGCGGTTTTTGCTTTGATTTCTTCTACGCTTACGTCTTTTGCGCGTTCTAATAAATGAAATGCACCATTTTTGATGTCAAAAACGCCTAAGTCAGTTACCACGCGCTTAATGCAGTGCACGCCTGTAATCGGCAAAGTACAACTTGGCAATAATTTGGAATTTCCTGCCTTATCGGTGTGTTGCATCGCCACGATGATGTTTTTGGCACTTGCCACCAAATCCATCGCGCCACCCATGCCTTTCACCAATTTTCCCGGCACTTTCCAATTCGCAATGTCGCCATGTTGAGAAACCTCCATCGCCCCTAACACCGTCAAATCCACATGACCACCGCGAATCATGGCGAAACTATCCGAAGAACTAAACAAAGAAGCACCCGCCAACATCGTAACCGTTTGCTTTCCCGCATTAATCAAATCGGCATCAACTTCCTCCTCCGTGGGAAAAGGTCCCATACCGAGCAAGCCATTTTCAGATTGCAAAAAAATCGTCATTCCTTCGGGAATATAATTCGCCACCAAAGTAGGAATCCCAATCCCTAAATTCACATAATATCCGTCTTGCAACTCCTTTGCAATACGTTGCGCAATTTCAAATTTATTTAAAGCCATTTTTTAAGTGAAAAGTGAATAATGAAAAGTGAATAGTTTTCGGGGCAAAATTACGTTTTTTTGGGTAAAAAACTCAAAACATTTTGTCAAAACTTCTGTTTAACTTTTATTTTTGTCTAATAATGAATACTAAAAAGTTAAACAAGATGGTAAAGATATTGATTGTTTCGGGCGTTTTGTTGTATGCTACGTCCCAACTTGTAGTGATGATGGCGCAAGGAAATACGCCTGAGCAGCCTTATGAGGTATTGAAAAAATCGGGCGAAGTGGAATTTCGTTTTTATCCGCCTGCGATAGAGGCTTCGGTGCAAAAGCAGGGCGAATATGAGCGCATGATGAACAATGGTTTTCGGGAATTGGCGGGCTATATTTTTGGCGGAAATGAGGCGAAACAAACCATTGCGATGACGGCTCCTGTCAAAATGGAATTGGATAGCACGCAGGCGGCGGGGCGTTTTTCCTTTATCATGCCCGAAGATTTTCAATTAGGGAAACACCCCAAACCGAATAGCGGCAACATTCAGTTTAAACAAACCGACCCGACTTACACCGCTTCGATTACTTTTGGCGGCTACGCGACTGATGCAAAAAGAGAAAAATATACCCAAATGTTGTTGAATGAACTGAAAACGCAGCAAATTGTGGTAAAAAGTAGCGTAAAATATTTGTATTATAATCCTCCTATGCAAGTCTTGAACCGCAGAAATGAAGTACTTGTGGAGGTGCAAGCTCCTGCGAATTAATTAATTGTAGCGGCTGCTTATTAAAATCAATTAAATAAACGCACTTTTGTAGCGGAATCCGCTTTAGCTGCCGCATCAGCGCAAAACGAAGTTTTTGCCAATGGAGGGCAGCTGAAGCAGCCCGTACAACAAGCGTTTTAAGTGTAATTAATTAGCTGCCGTAGAAAACCACAAAGTAGCAGAAGCTCAAACACAAAGTTACACAAAGAAGAAAAATTAACTTTCGCTTCGTGTATCTTTGTGAAAAATACTTTGTGGAACTTTGTGGTAAAAAATGCAAGTGGGATACTTTGTTTTTTTACCCGTTTAGTGCTTAAAAAGTTATTTTTTGTTAAAATGAAACACCTTTGCACAAAAGTCAAAACCTTTTTTAGTCCATTTCGTTAAAGGGAAATAGCCGATTGTCCAGTGTTTACGATTCCACTCACTTCAATAACATTAAACGCCATGTTTCTTATTTACGTCTTTGTATTCGCTTGCCTATTTGTTGTCTTTGTGATGAAACAGGTTTTTCTGTGGCTCACTAACTTTAAGTAAATGGGTAGAAAAAGTATAAAAAGTTCGGGATTCTTCAAAGAGTTCCGAACTTTTTAGTTAAATTGTTTAACAAACCTATTGAAACAAACGCCCTTTTATGTAGCGGCTGCTTATTAAAATCAATTAAATAAACGCACCTTTGTAGCGGCTGCTTCAGCTGCCGCAGCAGTGCAAAAACGAAGTTTTTGCCAATGGAGGGCAGCTAAAGCAGCCCGTACAACAGGCATTTTAAGTGC
>JBJXHA010000240.1:0-5693 GCA_046160275.1 Bacteroidia bacterium
AATGTAATGCTGTACGGGCTGCTTTAGCTGCCCGATAACTTGCAAAAACTTCGTTTTTGCGCTTTTGCGGCAGCTAAAGCAGCCGCTACAGGTTTTAGTTAGCATTACATTTGAAGGACTACCAAAAATTTATCGTGCAATAATACAATTTTTTGAGCGTAGAACTGACATTTTTCTAAAAAAATGCTAGTTCTATCGGAAAAATCTTTAAACTTGCGTATAAGTATGCAAATTCACACATTACTGATAATTAAAATATGGAAACATTTCTTTCTGGTTTTTCTCAATATTGGGAGGCTTTGTGGCTCTTAAAACGCCCCAATATTTTGCGCTATTTGGCAATTTCTACCACCATAACCCTTGTAATTGCCTTTGTGCTATTGGGGGGGGCAGCTTTTTTCATCTATGACATGGTGCGAGATATTTATGAAATTGCGAAAGGGCAAGAGAAAAAATTTCTTTCCATTATTTGGGAGATTTTGCCTGTTGTGGCTTATATTTTGGTGATATGGGCTTCTTTTAAAAGCATTGTCATCTTGGCAAATGGCTTCGTTTTCACCCAATTATCTGCCGAAGTAGAAGCTGAACTCACGCGAAAACCTGTAAGCGGTTCGGGCAAGAGCTTGCATTTTGAGTTGATTCGGGCAGTGAAAATTGCGATTTGGTCTATTTTTAAGGAAATGCTTTATACTTTGCCTTTGTTTTTGTTGGGATTTATTCCCGTTGTAGGCATTGTGTTCGTAGGACTTGCCTTTGCAATTCAGGCATATTTTGTGGGGGCTGGCTATTGGGATTTTATTTTGGAAAGAAAAGGGCATGATGTAAAAGAAAGCATTGTCCTCGTCAATAAGCATCGCTATCTTGTAACAGGAAATGGTTTCGGCTTTGTGTTATTGATGTTCGTTCCTGTCGTTGGATTAATTCTTGCCCCACCTTTGGCAGTTATTTCGGCTACAAGTGCCTATTTGGAAGCAGAGGGAAAAAGTAAGGGATAATTTTACGCCTAAACTTGTGTTTCTTTTACCACAAAGTTTCACAAAGTGTTTTTCACAAAGTGTTTTTCACAAAGAAACACAAAGTTAAGTGTTAAAGCATTTCTTTGTGAAACTTCGTGTTGCGCTTTTTCTGCTGTGTGGTTGTCAATTAGGGAAATAAAGCAACCTGTTTTATACATATTACTAATTTTTGCAAAGGAATCCTTACTTTTGCGGCTCACATTATTTTTAATCATCATCTATCATATAATGAAAAAGAACATTTTCACCTATGTTTGGATTTTTTTCCAAGCCACTTGTTTATTTGCCCAAAATGCAACAGAAAAAGCCCTTTTGTGGGAGGTTTCTGGCAATGGGCTAAGCAAACCATCTTACCTTTTTGGTACTTTTCACGCCCTTTGTAAAGGCGATTTGAATGATAAAATTTCTCCTACTTTGAAAGATAAATTTGAGCAAACGCAGCAACTTTGTATGGAAATTGACCTGAATGAAAAAGGAATGCAATGGACAATGTTGCAAGGTGCATTTATGAAAGAAGATAAAAAATTGCAAGACCTTGTTTCGGCAGAGGAATATGCCGTAGTAAAGACTTTTTTTAAGGATAGTCTGCGCAAAAATTTGGATAAATACCAGCGAATGAAGCCTATGTTTTTGTCATCGTTGCCCATTGAAAGTTATTTGGGTTGTAAGGTGAAATCTTTAGAAAAAACCTTTAACAAAATGGCAAAAAAGCAGGCAAAAACCACCAAAGGCTTGGAAACTGCCGCCTTTCAATTAGAAATATTTGACAAAATTTCGTATCAAGAACAAGCGCAAGGTTTGGTAGAAATGGCGAAAAATTTTGGAGCTTCGCGCCAAGAATTTAATGCTTTGCTTAAGGCATATAACGAAAAAGACATGGTAAATATCGAGAAATTATCGCAAGAAAGCGAAGAAATGGAAAATTTTACCGAAGAATTATTGTTTAATCGCAATGCCACTTGGATTCCCAAAATGCAAAAAATGATGCAAGAGAAAAGTACTTTTTTTGCAGTAGGCGCAGGGCATTTACCTGGCAAAAAAGGGGTAATTCAATTGCTTAGAGCGCAAGGTTATACGGTAAAAGCGATAGAATAAGGGATTACTTTGTAGTGAATAGTGAAAAATCAATGAGCATTTTTAGAGCGTTAGGGAAATTAAAAACTCAGCCAACGTTTAAAGAAGTTTTCATAGAGAAAAAATCAAAATTATGGGACTAGATTTAATGATTCCTAAGCTCATTGCCTTTTGGCAAAAACGAGGTATTATCACTTCTCCAAACTCATTGGAAAAAATTGAGCAAGTTTCCAAAAAACTTTTTTTGGAGTTGCCAGATGATTTCAAAGAACTATATCGTTGGACAAATGGCATGGAATTGCTTTTTCCTAATGAGTTTGATGAAGAAGGTTTTTTGTTTTACCCTATTAAAGGGCTAGAAAACGCAAATATGGCCTTTGGTGGTTTTCAACTAACTACCAAGGAAAATATTTTCATTTTTGCAGATTATATGCATGAAAGTTGGTGGTATGGATGTGAAGTATTAAGTAGAGAGAACTATGTAATAGGTATTATACCAAGTGAGGGCGCGTTTAAGCCTATTACCCATTCGCTTGAAGCATTTATAGGTTTATATTTTGAAGGCTCTCCCAAATTATACGATTATTCGTAAATATTTTGTTAGCACCCACAAAATTTTCCCCATGAGTAAATTATTAGGAATCTTATTGCTATGTATTGTTTTCATTTCTTGCAAAAACACAGAAAATGTAAAAACAGCTCAAAAAACTGGACATTGAAAGCTATTATTTCGATAATTGGAAAACATTTAAGAAGGTATTTGCTAAAGAAAATTGCGTCATCGGGAAGCAAGGTACAAAGCATATAGAAGGCGTAAATAACTCATTTAGAGCCAGAAACAGAAGGTTTGTGAGGAAAACTACCTGTTTTTCTAAAAAGGAAGAAAATCATAGAGCTGCTTTCGCTATCATTGTACAGCAACGTAATTATGCCTATCATACATTTTAAAACACAACCCGTTTTTTTATTGATAGACGCAAAGATAACCGTTTTCTCCATCGTTTCTAAATATTCCATTTTTTCGCGCGGTTGGTCTGAATAAATAAAAAGGAGTTTGTCTTAACAACAAACTCCTTTTTGATATGATTACTCCATACACAGCTCTTTCTTTTTGTGGGAACGGTGGCTGCAATAATCTTCTTGTGTGATATAATGTTCAAAATAATAATCAGAACCGGGGCGGCAGGGGCGCAATCCAATGCTATTGTCTTCGCGGTTGATGATTTTGAGCCTGCGTTCTTCGGCATCTTTGACTTCTTGGGGCGTTTTTTTTACCAATTCCCGCAAATCGGGGCTACCCGCATCTTTCCAAGCTGTGTACCAAAAAGAACCCACTCTTGAAATGGCTTTGCGCATTCTTCTTTCTACCATGCCGCTTAACATTTTGTGGTAGGCTTGCGAAAATTCCCGCGAATAAACGCGAATGGTTATATTGTTTCGATTTTCAAAGCCATATTTTTTGTCGCTTGGCAATGAATCGGTTAATTTTTTTTCAAAACGTAGCACAGAATCTAAGGCATGATGACTTTCAATCACACAATCCCAAGGCTCCAATAAAATATCATCAATATAATTTGCCTTTCCTACATAAAAATTATATTGCTCTGCATAAAGTTCAGGTAGTCTAGATTCCCAAAAACCATGAATCCCTTTTTGCCCTGTCAGTTGCCCGTTGTAATTTTCAGTGGTATGAAGCGGTACGTGCGCATCGGCAATATAATGCCCCATATCAGCAGACACTTTCATAATTCGGTCTATGTCTTTGTCTTTGAAAGCCTTCGTTAAACGGTTCATCATCACAGGAATATGAAAAGGCACAATGCCATAAGCTCGCAGTGTGTCCTCCGAATATTTTTCTACTGCCTGCGCCCAATAACGCGGCATTTCAGGAAAAGGAATTTTGCCATAATGGTCGACATCCATGTAATGATAAGCATCTTCGCCCTCAACTGCGCCACGCCTTTTATCAGGATCGACTGCGTGTTCTGTTAGGTATTCGATATTTCGTTTATATAAACCCAACATTTCAGGCGGCAAAGTAAAAACTGCCATACGATTGATGCGTTGATGCGCCCAAAACCCCCAACTATAAGAAGGCGTTATCGGTGCTAAGAGCATGACAATAAACAAGATTGGAAAAATGATTTTTTTCATCTGCATAAACCAAGTGAAAGTTGCCTTGCAAAGATAAGGGAAATTTTTACTTTTTCTGCACCCTTAACGCCATTACATAGCTAAAACCTAGCCAATTTGCAGTTCCTGGTGAATCCAATTTTTCACCCATTGCAACATACAAAAAATGGCATGAATGTCCTCTCTTTTCGTTGCATCTAAGCGATAAACAGCATATTCTTTTCCTTCTAACACCATAAAACGCCAACTTGCCGCCACTAAATAAACGCCAAAAACAGGTTTTTCGTCTGCATTAAGCGTTTGCGCTGCTAACATTGCTGCTAATAATTGTGCTCGGGCATCACTTTTTCCGCCTTGGTCTTGCTTATATTCGTGCAAAAAGAAATAAGGTTTGATGGGTTTTTTCCATCCCTTAGCAATTTCCATATCTACAATACCACCAATTTCGATGTCATTTATAGTAGCAGACAGGCTTCGTTGAAAAAATGCGTTATAAGTATCTTTTTTTCCATAATGAATCAGGCGTAAAAGCGGCGCGATGAAATTCATTTTTAACTCATCTTCGTTCCAATCTTCATTTAACGAAAATATTGCTTTTCGTAAATCTTCTAATTCATTTGCAATGTTTTCTGGAATTTCACAAGAATTTGAAATCCAATCATTTAAGATTGGCAATGTATCTACATCTTGCAAACCAAAGGCAAAATGTAAATCTTGTGTATCCCAACTTCCAAAAGATTTCATGATGATAAAAGTAAATTAAGTATGCACAAAATTATTCAATTTTCTCTGTGGTTGCAAAAGAAGCTAGGCAATATTTATCTTAAATGTTTTCTTATTCTCCCGTTTTACCTATTTCGCTTATCAAGCCATTCAGCCTTCTTTCTTCTTCTGTTTCTTCTTTAGTTTTGGACTTTTTATCTCGGTAGGCAAAATAGCGGTCTATTTCTGTATTTTTGGGTTCTAATGCTTTAATTTTAACAAATAAAAAATCTAATTTAACGCAAAAAAAAACAACTAGTCCCAAAGAAAAAGGGATAGCAGCCGAAAAGATTATTGCATTCTCCCATATGAAATCTAGTATTATAATCAGAATACAAGGGAGGAAAAAAATCAACCAAAGAATAAAAGTTAATAATTTGGTTAAGAGGTAATAAAATGTATTTTTTAACATTTGCAAAAGCAATAGAGAGGAAAACCCTCTATACGTTTTTGAAGTTATATGGTTTCAGGAAAAAACCGTAGGGAGCAGAAAGAATCCCCATTGTTTTCAGAATTAGCGTTGATGCTCAATGCCAAAAACAATGGAGATATTTGTGTCCATATTTATACTCACGAATCAGTTTTACATTCTGCTAATAATTTCGCTACCAAATTCAGAGCATTTTAATTTTGTCGCGCCTTCCATCAAACGCTCAAAATCGTAGGTTACTCTTTTTGCCGCGATAGAAGCCTCTAATCCTTTGACAA
>JBJXHA010000241.1:0-5566 GCA_046160275.1 Bacteroidia bacterium
GATGCGAATGTTACCTTTGGTGCAAATAATACTTTCCAATCTGGAATTAATAACGCAAATGGGCAAGGCAATACGATAGAGCCGCAAAAGGATTATTTTTCAAATGCTGGTGGGGGAACGCCTAATATCATTACCCTTCCTTCCAAAATGAACAATTTAGACGGAGACGATATTGTTCCTTTTTAAAAGAAAAACGAAAATTGTATGGTTTTTGCTAATAACTATTTTTATACATCTTGTTAGTTCTGAAAAACAACACATTTGTAAGATATTCTTGCACGCTTATTCATTCTCCTGCAAAAGACTGTAACCTTGTATGAATATTTCAGCGTATAAAGATTGTTTTTAAACCATAACTCACTTTTGAATTTTTGTTCTCACACTCACTTTTTATTTTCGCTAGTATGAAAAAGGTTTTGTTTTTTGCTTTCTTTTGTTGGGTTACATTCTCACAAGTAATGGCACAAGAAGTCCGCGTTCGCGTGGTAGAATATAATGGTATGATTTATGGCGATGGCTATATGGAGGAGATTGAAATGTTAGGGAAAAAGCCCACGCTAAAAGAAATGAAAAACGCACAAAAACACCTAGAAAAATGGGAAAAATTGCGCAAACAAGTACATAAGTTGTACCCTTATGCGGTAGGCGTAGCGGAAGTATGGAAAGAAGCCGAAACAAAAACTGCACAAATGTCCTCTGCCGAAGGAAGAGTATATTTAAAACAGCGAGAAAAAGAGTTGTTTGCAAAATACGAAGCCGATGTGAAAAAAATGACAACCAAGCAAGGGAAAATTTTGCTTAAACTCATTTATCGCCAAAGCGGAAATTCGATGTTTGATTTAGTAAAAGATGTAAAAAACGGTTTTACCGCATCTTTTTGGCAAGGAGCTGGTTTCTTTTTTAACATTAATTTGAAAGAAGGCTTGGATATGGACAGAGAGGAAGATATGTGGATTGAGCAATTTTCAAAAGAATTGGACTGCGGCGGTTTTAATACCTATTATCAGCAGGCAAATTACAAATTGGCAAAAAAATAAACCGTTTTTATATAAAAAACTCGGAGCGTTTAAAGCGTTCCGAGTTTTTGGTTTACTAATTACCGTTGCCCCAATTTTTGTTTTATCTTTTGATAAAATCGCTTTTCTTTTTCCCAAAAAAAAGAAAATAACCCAAATAAAAAACCATAGCCGAGCAAAAATAACTGATAAATAGGTAAGACGGCTATAAAATAAATAATACTCCTCAACCATTTGGGATCCAGTAAATTAAGCCCTGTTATCTCTTGAAGGAAAGGCTTTAACTTCACAACGGTTGTCCCTGTCAAGGCAAAAACCAATAGGACAAATATTACTTGACGATTGTTCTCTAAGCCCCACCTTTCGCGTAATTTATTCATAAATAGTTATTCGTGATAATGTATAATGTTACGGAGCTAAACGCACTTTTTCCCACACGCCTGCCTCCTTTTTTGTATAAACAATTCTATCATGCAAACGACTAGAACGCCCTTGCCAAAACTCAAAACGATGTGGTTTTAAGCGATAACCTCCCCAATATGGTGGACGCTCAATCGTTTCTTTGTCGGCAAATTGTGTTTCAAATTCCTTTACGCGTTCTGACAAATATTCGCGGTTGGGAATCACCGAACTTTGTGGTGAAGCCCATGCGCCAACCCTACTTCCTCTATCACGACTTTGATAATAAGTATCTGATTCTTCGGGACTTATCTTTTCAATTTCGCCTTCTATGCGAATTTGTTGTTCCAATTCTCCCCAAAAAAACAACAGTGCCGCAAGTGGGTTTTCTGCCATTTCTTTGGCTTTTCGCCCCTCATAATTGGTATAAAAAACAAAACCATTTTCATCAACGCCCTTTAACAACACAATACGTGCCGAAGGTTGCCCATTTACACAAGTTGCCAAAGTCATGGCATTTGGCTCGGAAATCTCGGCAGAAAGCGCGTTTTCAAACCAATGATGAAACTCAACCATCGGATTTTCAGCCATTGTTTGCGCTTCCAAACTTCCTTTTTGGTAATCTAAGCGCATATTAGAAAGGTCTTTTTTCATACAAATCGCGTTATTATGTTAGTCTTTTTAAGAAATCTCCACTGTATAAACACTTAAAAGTGAGAATTGTTTGTGTGGAGTTTGCGCGCTTAAAAAATTCTATCAGGAAAAAAGGCTTAACCATTCATACAAATACCCAACTGCCCAAAATGGCTAATTTGTGAAAAATGTTCTTCCTTCCCATTTCTGTGGATTATTTTTTACGCAAAAAGTTCGGAACTTTTTGACGAGTTCCGAACTTTTTAGGTAGCATCACTCATTTTGCGAAGTGAAGGTGCTTTTGTAAATAATTCATAATTAATTATTTGCAAAAAAAAGCACTTGGTAAGAATTAGTTTATGTTAATATTTTTACTCAAAATATTGATAATAAACAAGTTAAAATCATTGTCCATTATCAATTATTAATTATCCATTACTTAGCAAACTAAAACCCATATAACAAACCCAAACCAATCATCGAAACTTGGAAAGGATATTTTTCTCCATTGTATTGGAACGATTTACTTTTATAAGGGAAAATCGGGAAATTAATTCTTCCAATGACTTTGTTTCCTCTATTATTAAAAGTAACATCTATATTTGCCGAAGGAATCGGAACAAAGTTTTTAGCTTTCAAAGAAGGCTCATTCCAATAAGTAGGGATTGCGCCTACTCCCGCACTAATACCCAATAATTGCTCGTTATAAGAGGTTGCGTTTGCTCCGACTCTTGCCGTAAGGAAAACAGGTACTTGAATCTGATAGCCCAAACCTGTTGGGCGAAAATTGATTCCCCCTTGAAAAGCAGCGTCAAGCCCTACACTAAAAATATCATTTTTATGGTAGAATGGCATATACCCACCAAGATGCAAAGTAGGATAATAGAGTATTTGCGGCGGTTGGTCTTCAGACCAATTTAATGCCGTTCTTGTTGCTTCATCGGCGGGCTGAATGCTAATCACTTGATACATAAAGCCATAATGCGGCAAAAATTCAAATTTCGATTGCGCACTTACCTGATTTGCCATGAAGACCAGAAAAAAAGAAAAAAGCCATGCGAATTTTTTCATGTTATATTGAAAATTTAGTCCCTTTCGGGCAGTGATTTTGTTTAAAGAGAAACAGCCAAAAGTAAAGAAATGTCGTAATTTTCTACGCCTTTGTTAGTGATCGTAAAAGGCACGATACTACATTGTTGTTACATACGAACTCAGGGGGGAGATAGTTTTACGAATCTCCACAAATTTAATACAATTATACAGCTTTTTTATGAATTTGTGCTTTTTTTCGATTTACAAGTACAAAATTATCTATTTACTTGCCTATTTGTCGCTTCTAGGGCTCATTTTTCAATATCAGTCCCTTTCGGCAAAAGGGTATCCGCAAGGCTCAAGGTGTAAGTAAGCTTAGGGTATAGAAATTTGATGCCACTATTTTCCTGTCCTCTTAATTGATAAAACGCCTTGCTTTGCGTTTCATTTGCCAACACTAAGGTTTCTCCATTCGCAAAATAAGGCACATTCTCCTGAAAGTGAATCCAAGTAGCAGATTGGCGAAAAGTAATGCCTAACCATTTGTTTGTCAAGGAATCCATATTTTTCCCCTTTACAGGTTCTAATACAATTTTATGCAAAAAATTTGTATTGGTTTCCAATGAAAATAAAATCACCGAATTGTTTTCTAAGGTAAATTCAAATTCCTCGCCTGTCATTTTACTTTTGATTTGCAGCTTTCTCAGTTCTTCCTCTACCAAATTATCAGCTTGTGCATAACAAGAAAAAAGCGCGATATAAGAACCTGCCGCCAAATCTAGGTCTTGGTCAGAATGATATTTCATTTTGGCATAACTGGGTTCATAAATTTCAATCAAGGCGTTATTGAAATCTAGGAGAGCATTTTGCAAGGCTTCTATTTGTTCCGCTTCCTTGTAAATATTTTCAACCAAATGAAGATGAAGGGGCGAAAAATTGTGTGCTGCTTGATTGTATTTTGTGGTGGTTCTCACAATGGGAACGCCTAAATCGCTTACTTTTACCAAATGATTCCCTTTTCTTCCCTTTGTAACGTCTTCAAAATCAACAGAATTAGCCAATTCCTCGAACAAATTCTTTTGAGAAGGAAGCACAAATTTATAAAAACCGTTTTTCGTCATTGGATTTTAGTTAAAATATCGGCTTCTGATAATCTCCTTGATTCATGCTAAAATGCACTTTGCCATATTTCACTTTGTGTTCTGTGATATTTTCTTCTCGATAGGTTTCCTTTAATTCGGTCAGCGTTTCGAGCGTCATTTCTTCCAATTTGATGAGCTTTCCCTTTTCTTTGAGATAAGTTTGCTCGTTCATAAATACGGCTTCTACATTAGAACACCTTGCAACGTAACCCATTCGCGTGGGGATTTTGTCAACGTTTAAGATAGAAGGCTTAATTTCATGCGTATATAAGCGATTGGTTGAAAGCGGAATAAAAAACACCGAATTGGGATACAACGTAACGCTAAATTCTTTTGCCAAAGAGTCGTCATTTACCGTATTTTTTAATTTAAAAACAAGTCGTGTTAAAGCACTTGTTTCCTTATAACACCAATCATATCTATCTGTTTTTGAAGGCGTTAATTGCTTGAAATTGGCATTGTCATAAAAAGTGCAAAAAGCAATAAGTGCTTCTTGGGGCATATCTTTTGTCTTGTCAGAATGTGCCTTAATTTTCGCCTTCGTTTCTTTGACTTCGCTCTTGGTATTCTCGTAAATTTGCGCCAATACATGATTTAATTTTGTTTCTTGCTCAAACACATATTTTGCTGCCTCATTCATGATTTTGAGAACTTCGTGGTCTGCTTCTCGAAAATTACCCGTTGCTCCCGAAAAATTACTAGAGCAGCGTAATAAATGAAAATGCAAAACCTCATTGTGTTCTTGCGTTATTTCCTTTACTACTTCTGCCAAATAAATGCCCTTTCGAAAGGCTGTTCCGGGCTTAGTTGATTCCGTTAATGCTTGAAATTCATGTTCCGCCTTAATCCTTTCGAAATAACCATTTTCCTCGAAGAGTTGCCTAAAATACACTCCAGAATTGCTTACAATTACAGGCACTTGCCCAAGATTTATCAATTTAAAGTTTTCATTATCAACCGTTTCATAATGATAAGAGAGTTCTTTAATGATAAAGGCGAGACCATCGATATTTTCAAATTGAGAAATATCGCCACAAACATATAGCCTTTTTGAGCGAAGTTCTCCTTCAACTTCTGAAAGGCTTTTCACCACGATTCCGCAAAAGTTTTCCATCAATTGCTGGAGTTCCGTTGCTTCTGCTTGCTTATTTTCCAAAACAAGCAGCACATTTTGCGTTTTTGAAATTACATTTTCCATCTTTTATTTTTTGAGATGTGATTTGGGTAGTGGCATAAATGTAATGCTGTACGGGCTGCTTTAGCTGCCCGATAACTTGCAAAAACTTCGTTTTTGCGCTTTTGCGGCAGCTAAAGCAGCCGCTACAGGTTTTAGTTAGCATTACA